>NZ_JAERJS010000007.1:0-143170 GCF_018257525.1 Tatumella sp. JGM130
CAGAAGTGAAACGCCGTAGCGCCGATGGTAGTGTGGGGTCTCCCCATGCGAGAGTAGGGAACTGCCAGGCATCCAATAAGACAAAAAGGCCATCCTGACGGATGGCCTTTTTGCACTGGTTTTTTTAATCCTTCTGTACAGAATAACGGCATCTCTGTTGTTTATGTCCGCATTATGGCTTCTTTATGAGCACACCGGTGACTGAAAAGGCTGCCGGCGCGGCTGTATCCGGAAGTTTTGATATTTTTTCGTCTGCTGCCGGGGCAATAGCACAGCACCGATGGCAGTGCGGGGTCTCCCCGTGCGGGAGAAGGACAGAAGCCTGCTTCTGAACGTTGCCTCCGGCAACGGCCAGGCATCCAATAAGACAAAAAGGCCATCCTGACGGATGGCCTTACTTCGATGACTCAGTGCATATTACTCGCCGGGACATCTGTCCATTGGCAGTTAATGGTTTTTTTTCCGGCACTGCAATCCCCGTTATGGATCACAACGGTTTCCTGCGGAGGTTCTTTTTTCGCTGCACAGGCTGACAGCAATAAAGTGACTAATACCAGGCTAAAGATACGCATGCCAGCTTCTCCTAAACTTACTTTCGCTCATAATAAACGACCTGAGTAAGATTGTCCTGTCTTGCCGTCAGTTATCCCTTTCTGCCATAAACACAGTTGCCGGAAGGCCGGTCAGACTGGCATAGTGAGAACTTATTATCGGCCTATTCATTCATCCGGGTAATTCAATTAACTATGACACAGAACGCTGACCTGATACTGACATTAAATGAGCATCACCGTTATCCTTCGACGGATAAAAATAGCGCTTCATTCAGCTGGCCCGGAGGTCATGGCCTGGCGATCTATGTAGCGATGAATCTGGAGCATTTTTCATTTGGCTGTTCAGAAGGCGCTAAAATATCGCAGGTGGCTAACTCTCTCGATATCCTGAATTATAGCTGGCGTGACTATGGAAATCGGGTCGGCGGCTGGCATCTGGCCGGGTTATTTGAAAAACTATCGATCCCTCCTGCTGTTATCGCGAATAGCTCAATACTGGAACATTATCCTGAATTACTGCAACGCTGGACTGATTTACCCGGCAGTGAACTGATAGGCCACGGGTATACGAATTCTCAGCGACAAGGGGATTTGGATGAAGAAGAGGAGTCTTATCTGATCAGCTATTGTCAGCAGCAACTGACTCAATATCAGAATCAGAAAGTCTCTGGCTGGTTATCTCCATGGATCTCAGAAAGTCATAATACCCCTGACCTGCTGAAACAGCACGGTTTTGACTACAGCCTTAACTGGGCACATGATGACAGACCGGTACCGATCAACACCCGGCACGGTGAGTTGCTGTCGATACCGTACCCTCAGGAAATTAATGATATACCAACAATTATTCCGAATGGCACATCTATAGATATTTTCTGCCAGATGATTAAAGATCAATTTGCAGAACTTCTGGAACGCAGTAAGTTTTCTCCGCAGGTGATGGGGATTGCGTTGCACCCATATATTGTCGGGCAACCGTTCCGTTTTTATCAGTTAAAGAAAACCCTTGCTGAACTTATATTACAGCAGAATGAATTCTGGCTAACTACTCCCGGAGAAATTGCCCGTTATTACAGATCTTCATTTCCTGAATAAACAATAGAACTTACATCATTATTAGCCGGAAATAAAATACCTCTTCCGGCTATAAAGCAGAGAAACAGGGGCCTGTCATCAGACTATAGAATTTTCTCCGGAGAGTAATTCTGTATCGGATAGTTAATAACATACTGAAAGTTATTGGTTTATTATATTCACTGTAAATATGTTTTTCTGAAGGTTTAATTATGACAGCTGTTATAAATACCGATATATAACCGTAAATCTGATTGATATTAAGTAATACATTAAATAGTTATCCGGGTAATAATAAAAGCCCGGGAATCATAACGAAAGAAATATAATCCCTGTTGTCTGTTATAGCCATTTCAGACCAGACAGTCTCCGGCGACATTAAACAGACCCGCTTTGAGATCGATCCGGGATTCGCAGCCTGTAAATCCCGGTACCTCTCTTCAGGGATAAGTATGCTGTCCTTATGATATTTTGTCATAGAACAGTAGATGAATATTTATCAAAAAACGGCGATGATAGCTATTCACGTATGCTGTGTATCACCGTGTTTTACCAATGGCTAGTCTAACAGAGAGGTTAATATGTCAGATATTTATGTGATTTATTTTTCCGGGTACGGACACACTAAACGCGTTGCCGAAAGTGTTGCTGAAGGTGCCGGAGCAGAACTTATTGCAATAGATAATCAGGGTGAAATTACCGAACAGGACTGGGAAAAACTGAATGCCGCCGACGGTATTATTTTTGGTGCACCGACTTATATGGGGAGTGCGCCATGGCAGTTTAAAAAATTTGCGGATGCCAGTTCTAAAGCCTGGTTTACTCGTCAATGGCAGGATAAGGTTTTTGGCGGATTTACCAACAGTGCCAGTCTGAATGGTGATAAGCAGAATACCCTGATTTTCTTCCAGACTCTGGCAGCACAACATGGCGGGATCTGGGTCAGCCTGGGGATACTACCGGCCAACACCACGACCGCAACCCGTGAAGATATTAATAACCTCGGAGGATCCGCAGGGCCGCTTATTCAGTCACCTTCCGATGCCGGGGCTGAACTCATCCCTGCCGGTGATATTGAAACAGCACGTCAGTACGGCGCACGGGTTGCTTCAATTACCGCACGTTTAAAATAGTTCCGCCATTGTTCGCAGGGGGCTTTTCTGCCCCCTGTATCAGCCATTCCGATGCCGGATCAGCTCAGGTGTAATCTGAGTAATCTTCCGACGTTTTCACAGGTTCGCTGGATATTAACCGTACCGCTGCGCAGCAGGTTGTCGATACTGTCAGCCTGAGGGATGATCCCAAAAATAGCATCAATACCCTGCCGGTAGAGAGGCTCAGTACCTGAACCCATACTGCCGGCAATCGCGATCACAGGGACCCCGGCAGCTTTTGCCAGCCGTGCAACACCCAGCGGAGTTTTACCAAACATGGTCTGTGCATCCATCCGTCCTTCACCTGTGAAACAATAATCTGCACCGGTCAGGTGCTGCTTCAGCCGGGTATACGACAGTATAATTTCAACACCGTTTTTTAATTCGCAGTCGGTAAATGCCAGCAATCCAGCACCGAGTCCTCCCGCGGCACCTGCTCCGGGCTGATCAGCCAAATTTTTGCCAAGTTGCTGACAGATAATCTGTGCATAATGGGCCAGATTGTCGTCGAGCTGGCGGACCATGGGTGGCGTAGCCCCTTTCTGCGGACCAAATACGACCGAGGCTCCCTGGTCACCACACAGAGGGCTTGTTACATCGCAGGCGACAAGAAACTTTACACCGTTCAGGCGTGGATCGAGGCCGGATATATCAATTCGTTGCAGGTCTCCCAGCGCACCTCCGCCACGGCTCAGCTGCCGGTGATGCGGACCATAAAAACGTACACCTAAAGCTTCGGCCATACCTGCTCCGCCATCATTGGTGGCACTGCCGCCGAGGCCTAAAATTATCTGTCTGACACCTTTATTCAGACAGGCTGTGACCAGCTGACCGGTGCCATAGCTGGTCGCCAGTAAGGGATTACGATTATCAGGAGCGGTATGCTGGATACCGCTTGCAGAAGACATTTCAATAATACCCACAGTACCATCGCCACTGATCCCAAAAATAGCTTCTGCAGGAGAACCCGAAGGGTCGGTTACTGTTACAGAGTGTAAGGCTCCGCAGGTCGCATCAACCAGTGACCGGGTGGTCCCTTCACCACCGTCAGCCATCGGCACATGGATATAGCGGGCCTCAGGAAATACCCTCCGTAAACCGCGCTCCATGGCAATACAGACTTCCTTCGCGGTCATACTTTCTTTGAATGAGTCTGGGGCTAAAACAAACGTCATGGGTTTCATTTTTTCACCTTTTTATGCCTCCGGGCGGCTCTGCAATTCTATGGCTGACAGCAGCACCCGTGGAATAATAGTCAGAGAGCCGTGGGGGTATTTATACTTTTTAGCGGGGCGGGAGGGCTTCTGCAATTGTATTTATTGAAATGTTTAACAACAGCTATCCGGCCACGGATTATAACCTTACCCGGCGATGGCGGGGATACAGACTGCCAGTATGGTTACAGGTGAGGATGCTTACACAGTCGTCTGTTTCAGCCAGCGGTCTCTGAGCTGTTCATCAGACATATCAATAAACGTACTTATTAATCAGTAGAAATTATATTTAATTTTCTGTTGTCTTCGCCTTATCAGTTCCACCACAAATCCCACAGAATAATTTTATCACATTGATTTAAAATGGATATTTTTTAGTTATAACAGCCATTCTGTAATATCAGGACATGAACATCCTTAAATAAACTTATTTTTCTCAGGTATTTGTTAAAACAAATTTCAGTTTGAGTCAGTCTATAGCAAAGTGTTATGCTCACCGGCTGATTATATTGATTAACATTTTTTACTATTACTGTCTGGAATGACGGTTTCTGCGTGTCTGCGGACAGTAAAATATCAATACAGACAGAATACTCTGCTGCGGGTATTCAGAGGCCCCCCTGAATGAAAATTACGGAAATAACAGTTGTTGTTTTATCGGCCAGTCTGCTCAGCAGCTGTGCAAATACACAAGACCAGCTCAATGAAACCGGTGCTCATTATGGAACAGAGATCCTCTGCGGCGTCGGTGCTATCGGGGGTGCTATCGTCGGTAACCTGGTGGGAAGAAAACTGGGTAATGCAGCTGCCGGTACCGCGATTGGTGCGGCATTAGGTACCGGAGGAGGCTGCTATGCGGGAAACATCTGGCAGACCCGTTCGAAAGCTCTGCTGGAAGCAGCCAGAAAAGCCAATATCCGGATGACGACCGAATCTGCGTTAACCCGTCCCTCTGCCACAGATAAACAGGCGGGCGGCATCGTGGCCCAGGTCAGTGACCAGGGGATGTTTGATACCGGCTCAGCACAATTAACTACCACAGGTCACCGGCAGATAGAGAGCCTGGCCAGGGTGTATGCAGAGGCTCAGAGTACTCCCCGTTACTATCTGGTAGTCGGACATACGGACTCCACGGGTAATCCGGAAGTGAATAAGCAGCTTTCTGAGCAACGGGCAAAATCAGTCGGTAGCCTGTTACGCGGTGCCGGGATACCTGCCAGCCATATTTACTATCAGGGGGCAGGAGCTTCGCGTCCGATTGGCAGTAACCAGACCCCTGAGGGACGGGCTAAAAATCGCCGGGTAGAAATAAGTGAATTAAGTGATGAAAAAGCACTGGCGATGCGGGTAGAGCAGGAGCAGGGTAACAGCCGCTATCTGGACTATAGCAGTACTGTATCGGTTGTCAGGGCATCGTCCGCCGGTGATGAGAAAAAAAACCTATCCCGGGCAACGACCCTGGTGCCATCCGCTGCGGATAAAGCAGTTCCGGAACGTCATTCTCAGATCACGGAGAATAAAAAACAAACCCGCACGGGTAACAAAAACAAGACGTCTGTCGCCACCACTACGGCAGAGACGACCCGGCACATTCCTGCATCAGAACAGATTGATTTTAATGGGCAGCCGGCGGCTTCTGTGACCAGTGTGGTTACCGAAGTGGATGCCAGTGAGTCTTCTTCCTGGTTTCCGACGGCCCGTGCCGCAGATACTGCCATTATGAGTTGTGCAACTGATAGTCTCAGGATCAGTGGTCAGGTGAAGAGCCTGGCAACCGGCAAAGACTTCACTACCCATCATAGCTATGACTATTTACCTGGTTACGGTGGCTTGTCCTGGGCGAATGTAGTGAATAACAATCTGGTGGTTATTTCCCCGGTCGCTATTTTGCGTGATGGTGCCCAGCCCGGTCAGAATCCGACCATATCGATAGTGACGCATTTTACCGGAACCCGGAAAGAACCGTCGGCGGTTATTCCTGCCATTGCGCAGACCTATCAGGGGAAAGACGACATTATTTATCGTGTTTACCCGCGCCAGACCGGCAGTGCCGTAACTTGTATGGATATTGTTTTTAGTACCCGTGGCGCGAAAGCGACAAAAGGGCAGCTCTTCTATCCGAAAGCGACCACGACCTATGTGGCCGATTATATCCCGACGCATTAATTATGATGAGACTCAATAACTATGAATGACTTTTCACTTGGCGGGCTTGGTGCTCAGATTATTGAGCACCGCCTGCTCACTCTCTGCATTATTCTTCTGCTACTGGCGGCAGGAATTGCGTATAAAAAATGGGATGATGTCCGTTATTTTTGTATGAGGGTCTGGCATGTCATGCCGCTGGTGGGAACGGTAGCTAAAGCCTCTCGCCAGTATTCCAGCCGTTCATCGCTGGTACATCAGTCAAAATGGCTGGATGCTGAAATGAATATTGCTGATCTCTACTACAATGAGTATGTGGCTGCGGATCAGGACATTACCTATTACAATCAGTGCAAAGACTATCTGGCTAAAGTACTGGAATCTGGTCGTAAAAAAGCACCGGTATGGGTAACCCCCCTGATAGTCGTGCTGCTGGTGATGGAAGCTATCGGGTTCGCCTATGTTCTTGGTCCTTTTATGGCGCCACGGATTTCAGCGAATAATCTGCAGATTGTTGTCTGGTCACTGGCGTTGATCCTGTCGCTGATTTCCGGCTTTATTGCCCACCACGCCGGTGCCGCCCAGCATTATAACTCTTTGTTAAGAAAGGCAAATCGCTGGTTCAGTCAGAGTGATTCAAAAAAGAATCTGAATGAAGTCAGTGAAATTCAGATTGTCCATACTTACCGTGATAATGATGAACCACGCTATAACCAAATCGCAGCAAGGATCTCTATCGATCATGACTGTGCAGAACACCGCCGTCCCGTCTGGGGATTTTATGCCTGGATTCTGATTATTGCGATCGCGGCTTTCGGGGTGCGTTATTACACCTTGCAGATGGTGGAATCAAAACAATCAGTCACCAGCATGCAGAGCAGCAATGATGTCAGCAGCCCATGGGGTAGTGTACTTCCTGCCCAGGCGGCACAGAATGATCAGCAGGCCAGACTGCAGGCCGAAAACGACATGCAGCAGTCAAAGCATGATGCCTCGCTGGTGACGTTTATTATCCTTTCTGTCATTTATATCGGTGTGCAGTTTTTTGCTTTCTTCCTCGGACGCAATTATGGTTTCGCCGGCGTACATTCTTCAGAGGCCTGGCACAGCACTCATCGTTTTCCAAATGCACAGGCAATGCGCTCCTGGATGGAGCGACGGAAACGGGCAATCAGTATGCATGCCGATCATAAACTGAGTATGCTGCGGCGCAAACTGATGCACAAAACGACCACCAGTGCCGAAGAACGTGAATTACTGAAGCAATCCCTGAACCGTGATTTTGAAAGCTATGTCCGGCAAAAACAGGCGGGGCTGGAGCAGGAACGTGAAAACAGTCGTCGCAAAGAGCTGGAAGACTATAAGCGCAACCAGAAGCTGGATAGCGATATTACCCGTCATAATAGCGCCGGGGCTGGTCACACAATACAGCCAGCCGCCACGGTAATTCGTGATATACCGGCTGAAGATACACAGAGTCAGGCTGCTGCCCCGGTCTCTGATGCGGACATTAAACCACTGGAATATCCGGATATCACTGAAGTCGAAGCAGGTGAATTGATTTTCCTGGCAAATATTTATCCGTCGTTCTCAGGACTGACAGAACAACAGATCACTTTTATCTGGAAAGCGCAATGCTTTGCGAAAAAGCGTGGCTTGTTTGCTGTGGCGTAAAACACGGGAGAATAATAATGAAAAAAAGGTTTCTCGGGTTACTGCTGGCTGGCTGGTTAGGCAGCCCGTTGATCGCCAATGCGGAAGCTGGCGGGATGGCGGATAGCTGTTATGCCCGTACTCATACCCTGCAATGGCAGGCCCCGGCCAGCGGACGACAGCTGACAGTTGTTATTGATCAGACGGTAGTATTGCCGGATGTATTACAGCATTCCGTATGGGATAAAGTCGCAGCCTTTATTAAACCCGGCGATGAGGTAAAGCTGTATACCTTCTCGGCGGTGGTGCCCGGGCAATATATGCAATTGGTGGCCGACAGCACGCTTGATACGCCACCTTCCTCCTCTGCCCGTGGTGATATCCCGATGGATGACCTGGACGATCTGGACAGTTGTCTCAGCCAGCAGAAATCTCAGTTTACGCAGAACTGGGGACGGGCGCTGGTGAAGGCAATGCAGGAATCGAGGGCAGATATCCCGAAAAGTGAGATTATGCACTCGCTGAAAAGTATTGGTGAAGATCTTAAAACATCGCCAGCCCGCCAGCGGGTTATCTTACTGGTCAGCGATATGCTGGAAAACAGTGATTCTGCGTCCTTCTATCAGCATAACCAGATCCGTCAGCTGAATGTACCAAAAGTACTGGCCAGCGTGCGTCAGCAGAATTTAGTGGCAGATATGGATGGTGCAGAAATTTATGTATTGGGGGCCGGGCTGTTAAGTGCCAAAGACAGCCATTATATTGGCGGTAAGACGCTGGATAGCCTGCAAAATTTCTGGCAGCAATGGTTTGCGTTATCTGATGCCCGGCTGGTGGCTTTTGGTACACCGGCACTGAATCAGCCACTGCAGTAAGTCTGGTAAGTCTGATGAAAAAGCGCTTTCCTGCCGGAAGCGCTTTTTTTATCCTCGCCGAAGACGGGCTTTGCCCCTTTCTCCGGCGACAGGATAATCGCTGACATTATATTACCACCGGTGCTGCAGACCATCAGGCGCGGCAGTGCTATTCATCTCCTCGATAATCCCCGACAGACGCTGGATCATATATTGCGCAGCCCGTGACAGTTGTCTCGAAGGAGCAGTACAGAGCCCGAGAGTGACCGGCCGTAGTGGATTATGCTTTATCGGGATAAAACACAGCCGGTTAAGACGGAGGTCTTCCATGACATCCAGCCGGCTGAGCACCGAAATTCCGGTTCCGTTAGCCACCAGGCTGCGGATCAGCCGAATATCATTACAGGAAATCACCGATGCCGGTGGCTGACCTGCACGCTGATACAGGGACTGTACACGATCGTGTACTACCAGTCCCTTACCGGGGATAATATGCCGCTGATCATGCAATTCAGACAGAGATACAGATGGCAGGTCACTGAGCCTGTGCCGCGGGGGAACAACGATCCCCATCGCGAGTTCGGCAAACGCGATCACCTCGATCCCGCTGACGGTGCCGGGATCGAGAATTAGTCCGAAATCGACGACGGCATCCCGCACCATTCTGCTGACGACCTGGCTGCTTTCAACAGCCAGTTCGATATCAAGCCATTGCTGCCCGTGGGCGATGCTGCCAATTTCTCCGCATAATGGACCTTCTGTCAGAGCCTGTACCAGACCAATGGCGACCTTACCGCGTTTCAGCCCCTGAATATCAGCGAAACGTTGCTGTGTCAGGCTGAAATCCCGCTGCCAGTTCAGCAGATCACTATAGAGTAACTCTCCGGCAGTGGTCATACGCATTCCCCCCGGCAACCGTTCAAATAAGGCGATACCAAAACTTTCTTCTGCCTGAAGGATCTGGCGATTGATGGCTGAAGCTGAGACATGCAATTTTTCTGCTGCTTTGCGCAGGCTCCCGCAGCGGGCGACTTCAGCAAAATAAGCAGCAAAACGTGAGAACGGGGTCATTGGTCACCTGTACAGTTTTTTGCAACATAGATCTGAATTAATGCTGATGGACGGATACACCTTAGTGCAGACAGAATGTCCTGACAATCACTATGCTTTTTCCTGAGCTGAGCGGATAACGTTATGAACAGAATATCACCTCCTGCCCATTGTACTTTCGACCCTGATGACTGGGTGCGTCTTGCCAGATACTGGCACCCGGTGGCCCGTTCTGTTGATGTCAGCACTTCGCCGTATAAAACCGTACTCCTTGATGAACCGCTGGTGGTGTACCGGATTGGTGAAGAGGTGGTTGCGGCGAAAGATCTTTGTCCTCATCGCGGTGTACCCCTGACCCTTGGTTTTGCCGATGACGGCGGGATTGTCTGCCCTTATCACGGGCTGCGTTTCGGTAGCGGGGGGAAATGTAACCGTATCCCCTCAAGTCCGGAGCAGGCGATTCCGGCAAAGCTTAATTTAACGGCCTTTGACGTGGAGGAACGTTACGGTCTGGTCTGGGTATGTATGTTACCTGATGCAGAAAACCCCGTTGCTCTGCCGGTGATGCCTTTATGGGATAGCTCCGGATTCCAGCAGATAAATTGCCCCGGGTTTGATGTGAATGGTTTTGCCGGACGGCAGGTCGAAGGCTTTCTCGACGTGGCTCATTTTGCGTGGGTCCATACCGAAACGTTCGCCGATCCGGAAAACCAGAGTGTGCCAGCCTATCATCCGGTGGAGACCGAATCCGGGTTTAGTGTCGATTACCGAAGCAGTGTCAGCAACTATGCGGCTGATTCTGAAGAGCAGGCGCCTGAGGGGTTTGTCTGGCTGCGGCATTTTGAAATGCATCTGCCTTTTACGGCCACACTGACGATCCATTTTCCGGGAGAGTCACGGCTGGTGATTATGAATGCTGCCTCGCCGGTATCGGCCAGGAAAACACGGATGTTCGCGCCGATTGCCCGAAATTTTGATCTGCATATTCCGGTGCAGGATATCTGTGATTTTAACCGGCGGGTCTTCGAAGAAGACCGGCTGATGGTGGAAACGCAGCGCCCCGAAAATCTGCCATCGGATATGACTCTGGAAGCTCATATTCCTGCTGACAGAAGCTCAATTGCCTACCGCCGCAGCCTGAAAAAAATGGGTTTTGGTGAGTTTTTCCTGGTATAGGAGCGACAGTGATGGATATACCGGTGGATGTTATTGTCGATGCTGTCTGGCGACAAGGGGAGAATAATCTGGGGGTTGCACTGGTCGCCGCAGACGGTCAGCCGCTGCCGCGCTGGGCGCCGGGGGCTCATATCAGCCTTTATCTGAATAACCATCTGATCCGTCAGTATTCACTGACCGGACGAGGGAATGATCCATATCGTTATCAGATTTGCGTCGCCCGTGATCAGGCGTCACGGGGCGGGTCTGCTTATATTCATGATGTGTTGCGGCCCGGCCAGCGGCTGACCATCAGCGTTCCGAAAAATCTGTTTCCGCTGGCGGCGTCGGGACCGGTTATTTTACTGGCGGGCGGGATTGGTATTACGCCGTTGTATGCGATGGCTGAGCATCTTGAAGCCAGCGGAACTCCCTTTGTTCTGCATTATTACCTGAAGAAGCCGGGGTGCGGAGCATTTGAGCGCGAATTACAACGGCCTTTGCAGCATGGTAACTGCCGGTTCTGGTACAGCAGCGACGGTGATTCTCCGAGGCACCATATTCCGGAGGAGTTACTCAGCCCCTCAGCGGAGACCCGTATTTTGCTGTGCGGGCCCGAAGGTTTTATGACGCAGATGATGAATACGGCATTGCAGTATGGCTGGCCGGAAGAAAATATTCAGATGGAGGCTTTTGGCCCGCCGGCAGTACCGCAAACGGCCGGTGTCAGTGATGCTTTTATTATTACACTGGCCTCTTCTGGCTGGCAATTCAGAGTACCTGCAGATAAAACAATTGCCGCCGTGTTACTGGAAAACGGGGTGGATGTACCTCTTTCCTGTGAGATGGGGATTTGCGGTGCCTGCCTGACACCGGTTGTATCGGGCCGTGTGGATCACAGGGATACGGTACAGTCCGATGCGGAAAAATCGGCAGACCAGCAGCAGATAGCATTGTGTTGTTCCCGAAGTCACACCGCAGAGCTGGTGATAGAACGCTGAGCAGTAATCGCAGAAGATTTTTTGAAAGCTATCTGCCGGTACCGGATCCTGTCTCTGAGATTAATAGGCCATGCCTGACGTAATCATCATAAAAAAGGCACTGTCCTCGTCAGGAAAGTGCCTTTCTTTTCAAACTATTACGGGTGAATGATTAGTTCATTCCGTATTTTTTCAGTTTTTTACGCAGAGTCCCGCGGTTAATACCCATCATCAGTGCTGCACGGGTCTGGTTGCCACGGGTATACTGCATCACCATGTCCAACAAAGGCTGCTCAACTTCAGCCAGTACCAGCTCATACAGGTCATTAACATCCTGACCATTTAACTGAGCAAAATAGTTCTTCAGTGCTTGTTTAACCGAGTCACGAAGTGGTTTTTGAGTTACCTGATCCTGTGAATTCACGGTAGAAACGGTCAGTACGTCAGAATTTACGCGTTGTTCGAACATAGTTCTTTCAGCTCTTTTTTTCGTTTACGCAAGATTTTCGAAGTATGCCTCCAACGCCTCCAGTTGTTCACTGGCATCCTCTATGGCGTTGAATGTGCGCCGAAACTGGTCATCAGGAGCATGTTCCTGTAAATACCAGGAAACGTGTTTTCGGGCAATACGGTATCCCTTGCCGTGACCATAAAAGTCGTGCAGCTGCCGTATATGTCCAATCAGCATTTGCTTCACCTCGGCGAGTGGCTTTGGTGCAAGCAGCTCTCCTGTGTCCAGATAATGCTGGATTTCCCGGAAGATCCAGGGTCTTCCCTGAGCCGCGCGGCCTATCATCAGAGCATCCGCTCCGGTGTAGTCAAGTACGGCCCTGGCTTTATGCGGGTCAGTAATGTCCCCATTCGCGATAACCGGAATGGACACGTTCTGCTTAACTATCCGAATGCTGTCGTATTCTGCGTTACCATTAAACAGACAAGCGCGGGTTCGTCCGTGGATGGTTAACGCCTGAATGCCACAACGTTCGGCCAGTTGGGCAATTTCTATACAATTACGATTTTCGGTATTCCAGCCAGTACGGATCTTCAGGGTGACCGGTACATCCACTTCATTAACCACCGCCCGTAAAATAGACTCTACCAGCGACGGGTGCTGAAGCAATGCGGAACCTGCCATCTTTCGGTTCACTTTCTTTGCGGGACAACCCATATTAATATCAATGACTTGAGCGCCGGATTGTGCATTAATCCGTGCCGCCGCCGCCATCTCATCAGGGTCACCACCGGCAATTTGTACTGAGCGGATACCCGGCTCATCACTGTGCACCATACGCAGTCTGGATTTGTCACTTGCCCAGACTTCAGGGTTCGATGACATCATCTCTGATACTGTCATTCCTGCGCCGTTCTCGAAACAAAGCGTACGAAATGGCCTGTCGGTAATACCGGCCATTGGCGCAGCAATCAGTCGATTTCGAAGCTGGTATGATCCAATGCGCATGGGAAAGAGATGACCTTATATGTTCGCAAGGCGGCGTATATTACGCATTTTTTAACGAAGATGAAAGGCCAAACTTTGAACAATATGCCGTCATTGATCACGGAAATGAATATCAGGCAGCAGACAGATACAATATAAATACTAATATCAATGAGTTACATCAAAATATTCGCGGGGAGGCGGAAAAAATTTCTTTCTTCACCCTTGATATACAAGATAAAAAACAGTCACAAACATAATTTACAGCATATCTGCAGTATAAAATTTGCCATAAAAAGGCAGATATCAGGTAAAAAATCAGCAGTGCTGTGCGGGGCCGGAAAATAACGGTAAAGCACACTCTGTGGTGGTTACCCCGGAGTGTGCAGTGGTCAGTCAGCTGCGCTGGCCGGTGATACGGCACCACTCTTCTTTCTCTGCCACGGGGTCGAGCACAAATTTATCCGCATAGGCTTCGCAAACATCCTCAGCCTGGCTTGCCAGAATACCGGACAGGGCCAGCTTACCGCCGGTTTCAGGCAATACACTGATCAATGGTGCCAGTTCGCGTAGCGGGCCTGCCAGAATATTGGCTACCACAACATCGGCTTTTAAATCAGATGGCTGCTGATGTGGCAGATACAGATCCAGCCGCGAAGAAACACCGTTACGGCTGGCATTTTCCCGGCTGGCCTGAATAGCCTGCGGATCGATATCAATCCCGATAGCATGGCTGGCCCCCAGTTTCAGGGCGGCGATCGCCAGGATCCCCGATCCGCAACCAAAATCGATCACTGTCTTGCCCGTCAGATCCTGACTATCCAGCCAGCTCAGACATAACGATGTTGTCGGGTGGGTGCCGGTACCAAATGCCAGACCCGGATCCAGCATCACATTCACGGCATCAGGATCAGGGACTTCACGCCAGCTCGGACAAATCCACAGGCGTTCACCAAAGCACATCGGGTGGAAGTTATCCATCCATTCGCGTTCCCAGTCTTTATCTTCTATCTGTTCGATTTTATGGCGAAATCCGTCACCTAGTTGCGGATGCTGCGCCAGCATTGCAACGACCTGCTGCATATCCGTTTCTGCATCAAACAGACCAATAGCATCCGTATCGCCCCACAAGGGAGTTTCTCCCGGCATAGGTTCATAGACAGGATTATCATGAGTATCTTCAAAAGTGACAGAAACAGCACCGGTTTCAATCAGTGCATCACCAATTTCTTCCGCATCTGTGCCGGAAGTATTAATTTTTATCTGGATCCAGGGCATAGCATATCTCTTTATTTCTTCGCACCCGGCATCATCGCCTGAGGTGCGGGTTTACCCAGCCGGTTGCCAATCAGGAACGCGGCCAGACTCAGTAACAGTGACGGAACTATCGGATGGAAATTCCACCAGTGAATATCAAAACTGGCGAGCAGGGTATAGCTGACCGCTCCGCACAGCATACTACTGACAGCGCCGGTAGCGTTTGCAGACTGCCAGTATAAACCCAGCAGCAGTGGCCAGAGAAATACTGTTTCTAGTGCGCCGAATGCCAGCAGATTCATCCAGATAAGCATATCCGGTGGCCGCCATGCAGTCAGTATCATCAGCACACCCAGCCCTAATGTCAGCAGAGTGGATAAACGCCGCAAATGACGTTCATTGCCTGCACGCTGCGGTAATACCCGCAGATAGAGATCTTTAATCAGGGTCGCTGATGCCTGAAGTAAGTGGGCATTGACGTTCGACATGATGGCCGCCATCGGCGCGGCGAGAAAAATGCCTGCGGCAAAAGGCGGTAACACTTTGATCATCAGTGTCGGGATAACCAGGTCAGGAATATGCAGGTCAGGGATCACCGCTCTGCCCAGAGCTCCTGCCAGGTGCATACCCAGCATCAGCAGGGTCATCACCAGGGTCCCGATAAAGATCCCCCGGTGTACCGCTTTACTGTCACGATAGGACATACTGCGGATAGCCGTGTTTGGCAGCCCCAGTACCCCGAAGCAGACCAGTACCGTGAAGGAGACTAACAACGGTCCGGTGATGATATTGCCTGCACCCCGCGGGTCGATCAGCTGCGGATTAATCTGTTTCAGTGTCGCGACTGCATGGGCCGGGCCGCCGGCTGCGTGGATCACGGCAAATAACAGCAGGAACGTCCCTGCCAGCATCACTATGCCCTGCATCGCATCATTCAGTACACTGGCGCGGAATCCGCCCAGCGCGGTATACAAAGCGATCACCCCGCCGAAAGTCAGTAATCCCTGGCTGTAGGGGACTCCGGCAACCGTTTCCAGCAGCCTTGCGCCACCAATAAACTGTACTGTTATCACCGCGATAAAGGCGAGTAGCAGGGTAATACTGGCCAGCCAGACCACCAGGCTACTCCTGAAATGGGCATACAGAATATCGTTCAGGGTTACCGCATTGTAGCGACGGGCGAGAATAGCAAATTTCTTCCCCAGAACCCCCAGAGATAACCAGACGGCGGGAACCTGAACCATTGCCAGAAAAACCCAGCCAAGTCCGTATTTATAGGCGGCACCCGGCCCGCCAACAAACGAACTGGCGCTGATATAGGCGGTGGTCAGTGTCATTGCCAGCAAAAATCCGCCGAGGGTCCTTCCGCCGAGGAAATATTCGTTCAGAAAAGTCCCCGTAGCGCGTTTCTGCTGATAAACGGCAAACA
This sequence comes from Tatumella sp. JGM130, assembly GCF_018257525.1. NCBI lineage: Bacteria > Pseudomonadati > Pseudomonadota > Gammaproteobacteria > Enterobacterales > Erwiniaceae > Tatumella > Tatumella sp. JGM130. The sequence goes on from NZ_JAERJS010000007.1 coordinate 15,958, forward strand.
GAGAGATAGCGGCAACGATTAACAAATATGCCAGCAGCGGGATCAGTATTTTAGTGTTCATCGCCATCCTCCAGCGAAATATCGCGGAACAGAAAGTGGATCATCAGGGCGCATAACAACAGGAACAACAACGGAGCAAACAGACAGGATAATTCAAACCAGCGGGGAAAACCAAATACTCCCGGGGTATTTCCTCCCTGCCATGCGCTTACAGACCAGACAAGCAGCCAGCCGAGGGTCAGTAATACAGACCAGCGGGCCTCTTTATTGGCTTGTATAAAGCGGGAATCCATGGCTAACCTCAACCATAAGGCAAATAAAAAGGCCGGAAGATCCGGCCCTGGAATTTTACTCAGGAAAAAATTATTTTTCCTGCAGCCCCAGCTTTTTCTCCAGATAGTGGATATTGGTTCCACCGGCCTGGAAATGCTCATCGGCCATAATTTTTAACTGCAGATCGATATTAGTTTTAATACCATCAATGATTAGCTCACCCAGCGCATTGATCATGCGGGAGATAGCAACTTCGCGGGTTTCACCGTAAGTGATGAGTTTACCAATCATTGAATCGTAGTAAGGAGGCACGGAATAGCCGGAGTAAATATGCGACTCCCAGCGCACACCAAAACCACCCGGCGCATGGAAACGCGTAATTTTACCCGGGCTAGGCAGGAAGGTATTCGGGTCTTCTGCGTTAATACGACACTCAATCGCATGTCCGCTGACCACCACATCATCCTGCTTAATCGCCAGAGGCAGACCGGCGGCAATACGTAATTGCTCTTTGATAAGATCAACACCGGTGATCATTTCCGTTACCGGATGTTCTACCTGAATACGGGTATTCATTTCGATGAAATAAAATTCGCCGTTTTCAAATAAGAACTCAAAGGTTCCTGCACCGCGATAACCGATATCAATACACGCCTGAGTACAGCGGGTACCGATAAATTTACGCAGTTCCGCGCTGATCCCCGGAGCCGGTGCTTCTTCCACGACTTTCTGATGGCGACGTTGCATAGAACAGTCACGCTCTGCCAGATAAATGGCATTGCCCTGACCGTCAGCCAGGACCTGGATCTCGACGTGGCGAGGATTTTCCAGGTATTTTTCCATATAGACCATATCGTTATTGAAAGCAGCTTTTGCTTCCGCACGGGTCATATTAATCGACTGTTCCAGATCTTTTTCGCCACGGACGACACGCATACCACGCCCGCCGCCGCCGCCGGAAGCTTTAACGATAATCGGATAACCGATACGTTTAGCGATTTCGCGGTTTTTGTCCATGTCATCGCCAAGGAATCCATCGGAACCCGGCACGCAAGGTACACCTGCTTTTTTCATGGCATGGATTGCAGAGACTTTATCGCCCATCAGGCGAATGGTATCGGCTTTCGGGCCAACGAAAATAAAGCCTGAGCGTTCAACCTGTTCTGCAAAATCAGCGTTTTCAGATAAAAAGCCATACCCCGGATGGATAGCATCCGCACCGGTGATTTCTGCAGCAGAAATCAGCGCAGGAATATTCAGATAGCTTTTTACGGACTGGGCAGGACCAATACATACGGTTTCGTCTGCCAGCAGTACGTGTTTTAAGTCACGGTCCGCGGTGGAATGTACTGCAACGGTTTTAATGCCCAGTTCTTTACAGGCACGTAAAATACGCAGAGCAATTTCGCCGCGGTTAGCAATAACTAATTTTTCCAGCATGGTTGCCTCGTTATTCGATGACGACCAGTGGCTCGTCAAATTCAACAGGTTGGCCGCTTTCTACCAGGATAGCTTTGACAACACCGGACTTGTCGGCTTCGATCTGGTTCATCATTTTCATTGCTTCAACGATGCACAGAGTTTCACCGGCGGTCACTTTTTGTCCGACCTCAACAAAAGCTTTAGCGTCCGGGCTTGGCGTGCGGTAGAAGGTCCCTACCATCGGTGAACGCACAATGTGGCCACTGATTTCGTTGCTGGCTGCTGCTGGCTCTGCGACTGGCGCAACAGCGGCTGCTGGTGCAGCGGCAGGCGCAGGGGCTAATGGTGCTGCGTAGGCCTGCTGCATAACCGGGTAGCCCATATTTGCAGGTGAGCGACTGATGCGAACTGATTCTTCACCTTCAGAAATCTCGAGCTCGGCGATGCCGGATTCTTCAACAAGTTCGATCAGTTTTTTAATCTTACGAATATCCATGAGTGTGGTTCCGTACTCTGTTTAATTTGAATTTGACAGGCGTTTAACTGCCGTTTGTAAAGCCCAGCTGTACCCGTCGGCGCCTAATCCGCAGATGACGCCAACAGCAATATCAGACAGATATGAGTGATGACGGAAAGTTTCACGGGCATGCACATTACTGAGATGCACTTCGATGAAAGGGACACTTACCGCCAGCAATGCATCACGCAGGGCTACGCTGGTGTGCGTAAATGCGGCAGGATTAATAATAATGAAATCCACATTGCCTTTTGCCTCATGAATACGGTCAATCAACTGATATTCCGCATTCGATTGCAGGTGACTCAGTTTCACATTAAGTTGCTGTGCGGTCTGGTCTAACTGGCGGGTAATATCCTGTAGTGTCATGTGACCATAGGTCTCAGGTTCACGGGTTCCCAGCAAATTAAGGTTCGGACCTTGCAGAACTAAAATATGAAAGTTATCAGCCATCGTGTAGCTATCTCCTGCAATAATAAAGACATCGCGTAAAATACTCTCCCTGTAATCATTTGTCACCCATTCTGGTGAAAAAGAGGTGCTATTGCAGGGGGATTTTTTTAAGTATACTTGTTTCGTCGCAATTCGCCGCACAATAGTCGTTTTATCTGCGAAGTTTAGTTACTTGTCACTCTGCGGAGCTTTTTAACAGAAATTAGCGTAAGAAGCCAATCAGATAATTTCAAAGGTGAGTTTTTCGCAGTAATTTCCGGGAACGCAAGACACAGAGTAACAGCGCCAGTGTCAGCCAGATAAAAGGTTGCAGGGACCAGGCTTTCACTGACCACAGATAATGCAGCGGCACCAGAATTGCCGGCAGATAAATACAATTATGCAGTTGCTGCCAGCGTTTTCCCATCCGCCGTTGTATTCTGTAAAAGGATGTCGCGGCCAGTAATAACAAGACGACCCAGCTGAGCATCCCGAGGGTCAGATAGGGGCGGCGAATAATTTCCTGAGCCAGTAACGCTAAATTACCGCTGCCAAGTTCAAGAAAATAGTAGCTGAGCAGATGCAGGGTAGCCCAGGCGAAGCACCATAATCCGATAAGCCGCCGGCAGCGCAACAGCAGAGGCTGGTGAAACCAGCGGGACAAAGGGCTGATCAGCAGGGTGACTGTCAGGAGTTTTAACCCGGTCAGCCCGGTGAATTGCTGAATGTCTTTTGCCGGGTCGGCACTGAATGCTCCGGCACGTACCGCCAGCAGCAGATAGATAAACGGGCTAAAAGCAAGAAGATGTAACAAACCTTTGACGATCAGCAATTTTACAGACGCTTTGCGTTCCCGGTTCGCCATTAAAAGTTTCTCCGTAAATCCATGCCCTGGTAGAGACCGGCCACTTCGCTGGCATAGCCGTTAAACATTCGGGTTGGCTGGCGGGTGACATCGAAAAGTCCGCCAGCACCAATAACGCGCTCAGTTGCCTGTGACCAGCGAGGGTGATCAACATGCGGGTTAACGTTGGCATAAAAGCCATACTCATCGGCAGCCAGCAGGTTCCAGGTTGTTGGTGGTTGTTCACGGGTCAGGCTGATTTTTACTATCGATTTAATACCTTTAAAACCATATTTCCACGGAACGATCAGTCTGAGTGGTGCACCGTTTTGCGGGGGCAGGGTTTTCCCGTAGACACCGGTGGTTAATAAGGTCAGCGGATGCATGGCTTCATCCAGTCGCAGACCTTCCACATAAGGATACTGCAGTCCGGCACTGTTCAGCCCCTCCCGCTGGCCGGGCATCTGCTGTGGATCATACAGGGTCTGAAAAGCGACATATCGGGCATGGCTGGTGGGATCGGCGAGTTTAAGCAGTGAGGCCAGACTGAACCCTATCCATGGTACGACCATTGACCAGGCTTCAACACAACGCATGCGGTAAATCCGTTGTTCCATCGGGAATTTTTTAAAAATATCTTCCATGCTGAGGGTGACGGGTCTGGATACCTCACCATCGACAGTGATTTGCCAGGGGGACGTTTTAAAATGGCTGGCGTTAGCTGCCGGGTCAGCTTTATCCATCCCGAATTCGTAAAAGTTATTATAACCTTCGACCTTATTCTCCGGCGTCAGGGGTAATCCAGCCTGCCATTCGGCGGGAGACGAAAAATCTATCGGGCGGGTATCGGTTACCGGCGAAGGGGGCGCAGATAAACCCGTAAGCCAGTCGGACAGCCCGGCCCTGGCGGTCGCGGGGAGCGTCAGGGCTGCACCGCTGATCCCCAGTATTTTCAGCAGCTCACGACGGGAACGATTAAATACCTGTTCGGGAGTAACGTCCGATTCTTTGAAAGGATTTCGCATCGTCAGGGCTTCCTTTAGAAAATTCAGGTGGGCATAAGGTATTTATCAGCGGTGGTACTCGCCGGGACAGTATTTATCCTATCCTCAATGTCCGGGGCTGTGAAAACGAATAGTGTAAAAAAAATGTATTTGCCACGGACTATCACTGTTTCGCTGGCAGCAATGTGGTATTTTTGTCCGAACATTCGCCCGGAGTGGTGAATGTCTTATGGACATTGTCTCAGGGAGCACATGGATGCGTTCAACAGCCCGCCTTACCGCTGTGATTACTTTCGTCAGTATGCTGGCGATGCTACTGATGTTATCAGGGTGTATTGCCAGTTTTCTATGGCTGAATAAAGAGAGAATTAAGCATCAGTTTAATACACTGACAACCTCCGTGGATCAGTCCTTGTTTAACCATACCCCGGCAGAAATGGAGCCATGGCTGCGTGGCATTATGCCGGTCGTCAATATTGAAAAGCTCGAGTTATATGATGGTAAGCAGGCGGTACTTTCCCTGAGCCGTCATGAAGTTCCGCTGGTTGAAGATACGCCCAATCAGTTTTACTCTTTTTCTGCCCCGTTGCTTTACCATCCTTCTCTGACATTGCGTATTGCGATGCTTAATCCGGCCTGGACCTGGCTGCGTTCGTTTATCGGAATATCAACATTTGTCTTTATGGGTATTGTCGTGCTGGTGATGTCTGTATTACTGGTGTTATTGCATTTCTGGTTACTGCGGCAGTCAACGGGTGTTGCCTTACTCGAAGCCCGTACCCGGCGGATATTACAGGGAGAACGTTCTGCGGGAGTGAAAGGGGATCGCGGAGAGTGGCCAGCAGGTATTGGTCAGGCGCTGGACCGTTTATTACAGGAAATAGAGCAGGCCGGGGTCCGGCGGGCAAGGATTGACAAGCTTATCCGTGAATTTGCATCACTGGATACGGAAAGCGGTCTGCATAACCGGCTGTTTTTTGATAATCGTTTTGCCACCTTACTGGATACACAGGAAGAGGCCAGTGACCATGGCTGTATCATGATGATTCGGTTTTCCGAAGCTGATTTGCCCGGCACAGGAAACTGCGGCCAGGATGATAATCAGCGGCTGTTCGAATTTTTGCATGGGATATCGGCTTTGCTCTCCTGCTACCCCGGAGCATTACTGGCCCGCTATTTTCAGCAGGATTATGCGGTACTGCTGCCGCATCGTTCACTGAAAGATGCTGAAAGCATTGCGGCTAAGTTACTGACTGCGGCAGACGCGCTGGTGCCTCTGCATCATTATGATAAAGAAGATTTTATTCATATTGCGATCAGTGACTGGCGGCGTGGTCAGTCAGTAGCCGGAGTGATGGAGCAGCTACATATCGCTATGCGCAGGGCAACGCTGCTGGGCGGGAATAACTGGGCTGTGGAAGAAAGTCATGCCGTCGCTATGGGCCGTGGCAGCGTACGCTGGCGGACATTGCTCGATAAAACCTATCAGCAGGGCGGGCCGCGATTATATCAGAAAGCGGTGACTGACTTGCAGGGACAGGTGCACCACCGGGCGCTTCAGGGACGGATTAAAGAAGATAAAAAATATATTTTAGCCGCAGAGTATATGCCGCTGGTCTGCGATATGGGGATGGCTGCCTGCTGGGATCGTCAGTTGCTGACGAGGATCATTAGCTTGTCTGCGGCGGGCAAACCAGAGGCATGGTCATTCCCGCTGACAACAGATGCTTTGTTACAGGGTTCTTTTGTGCAATGGCTGTATAAGATGCTATTACATGTCCCCCGGCCGCAAAGAAAACACTTTTTATTTGAACTTGCTGAAGCAGATGTCGGTCAACATATTTGCCGGTTACTGCCTGTTTTGCGTGGACTGACAGCCTTCGGGTGCCGGATTGTGGTCAGTCAGGCCGGGCAAACACTGGTCAGCAGTGCTTATTTACAGCAGGTGAAACCAGAGATCGTCAAACTGGACTCCGGGCTGGTACGTAATATCGACCGGCGTCCTGAAAATCAGTTACTGGTCAGCAGTCTGGCAGAGAGTTGCCTTTCCAGTTCGACATTAGTCTTTGCTACCGGGATCAGGACACAGGAAGAGTGGCTGACGCTGGTAAATTTAGGGGTTAGCGGTGGACAAGGTGATTATATTGCGCCACCCTTACCGGTTAAATTTGTACATCGTGATAACTGATAAAAAAGGCAGCCGGAGAGCGGAATAGCCTGCTGAGCAGGGATTTGTTTTCTTCATTGATGAATTCAATGTCCGCGCAGAATAGCGATAGCCAGTAATTAAACACTAAATGTTAGATTTTGTTTCTGACATGAGTCAGTGGTAAATGTGTCTGTCCGAAAAATGTCGGGTTTACAGTGTTGTGATGAGCGTTGTCATAGCCGATGATAACAGAAATCTACAATTGATTATTTTTTCACCGGAGTCGAATGTTTTTGCGCCTTGTGGCAGCTCCGAGTGGTTGGTAAAGTAAGCGGATTTTATTTTCCGCCCCCAGCTTGCAGGATTACCCCTTAGTATGTTTAAAAAATTTCGTGGCATGTTTTCTAATGACTTGTCCATTGACCTGGGTACCGCCAATACCCTGATTTATGTAAAAGGACAAGGCATCGTGCTGAACGAGCCTTCTGTGGTTGCTATCCGTCAGGATCGTGCCGGCTCGCCAAAAAGTGTTGCAGCTGTTGGCCAGGAAGCTAAACAGATGCTGGGTCGTACACCTGGTAATATTGCAGCGATTCGCCCGATGAAAGATGGTGTGATTGCAGACTTTTTCGTTACCGAAAAAATGCTTCAGCACTTTATTAAACAAGTGCACAGTAACAGCTTTATGCGCCCGAGTCCGCGTGTACTGGTCTGTGTGCCTGTAGGAGCAACCCAGGTTGAACGTCGCGCTATCCGTGAATCGGCATTAGGTGCCGGTGCCCGTGAAGTCTTCCTGATAGAAGAACCTATGGCAGCGGCTATCGGTGCCGGACTGCCGGTTTCTGAAGCGACCGGTTCCATGGTCGTGGATATCGGCGGGGGGACCACCGAAGTCGCGGTTATCTCTCTGAATGGTGTTGTCTATTCGTCATCAGTCCGGATCGGGGGAGATCGTTTCGATGAAGCTATCATCAATTATGTCCGTCGGAATTATGGTTCACTGATTGGCGAAGCGACCGCCGAACGCATCAAGCACGGGATTGGTTCTGCATATCCGGGCGACGAAGTTCTGGAAATTGAAGTTCGTGGCCGTAACCTGGCAGAAGGTGTTCCCCGCGGTTTCACCCTGAATTCCAACGAGATCCTCGAAGCATTGCAGGAACCGTTAACCGGTATCGTCAGTGCAGTCATGGTGGCACTGGAACAATGTCCGCCGGAACTGGCTTCTGATATTTCAGAACGGGGTATGGTCCTGACAGGCGGTGGTGCACTGTTACGGAACCTGGAGCGCCTGTTAATGGAAGAAACCGGTATCCCGGTTGTGGTGGCTGAAGATCCGCTAACCTGTGTCGCGCGCGGTGGGGGTAAAGCTCTGGAAATGATTGATATGCACGGCGGGGACCTGTTCAGCGAAGAGTAATCCTTGCTGGCAGAGCTGTAATGTTTTGGCTGGCGTTTTTCGCCGGCCACGTTGCTCTTTATGTACACCCAATGATGACGTGTCCAGCCTAAGGGAGTGCAGGCTAATCGCACTCCCTTTATATTTGTCGAGGAACACGCAGGATTTATGAAGCCGATTTTTAGCAGAGGACCGTCTCTGCAGTTACGCTTAGTATTAGCAGTAGTTGCTGCGATAGCGATCATCATCGCTGATAGCCGTATGAGTTCTTTCCGCGAGATCCGCAGCTATCTTGATACTTCGGTAAGCCCGTTTTACTTTCTGGCTGATGGCCCGAGACGTTTTCTGGATGGTGCTGCTGAAACCTTTGCCTCACGGCAAATGCTGGAACAGCAAAATACCGCATTACGCCGGGAACTGATGCTGAAGAATAGCCAGTTGCTGCTGCTGGATCAGTATAAAGAAGAAAATATCCGGCTGCGGGAGCTGCTCGGTTCCCCCTTGCGTCCGGGTGAGCGTAAAATGATTACTCAGGTGATCTCCGCCGGGGCAGATCCTTACAGTGACCAGGTGATCATTGACCGGGGCAGTGATAGCGGGGTTTATGAAGGTCAGCCGGTGATTAGTGATAAAGGCGTCGTCGGTCAGGTGGTCTCTGTCGGAAAATTCAGCAGCCGGGTGATGCTGATTTGCGATGCATCCCATGCTTTACCGGTTCAGGTATTACGTAATGATGTCCGTGCTATCGCCTCCGGGACCGGGTGTTCAGAAAGTCTGCAACTGGAAAATATGTCCGGTACCCCTGATATCCGGGTGGGTGATATGTTAGTCAGCTCCGGGCTGGGCGGGCGTTTTCCTGAAGGATATCCGGTGGCCGTTGTCTCTTCGGTAACAGTGGACACCAGACAGGCAGCAACAATTATTCAGGCCAGGCCGACGGCCGGGTTACAGCGTCTGCGTTACCTGTTGTTGCTGTGGGGCGCGGGTGATACAGACAGCAATTCAGTAACGCCGGAAGCGGTACATCAGGCGGCGGATCAGCGACTGATGCAAATGATGCCACAGGTACTGCCACCGGCAGGTGAAGCAGGTAAGACGGCCACCAGTGATTATTCAGCCGGCACCGGCAGCACCAGCACCACGCCGTCAGCAGATACTGTGCGTGGAGAACGTCCTTGAGCAGCCGTTACCGCAGCCAGGGCCGCTGGGTCATCTGGCTATCTTTTATTATTGCTCTGATGCTGGAAGTGATGCCGTGGCCGGAGCAAATTTATATGTTCCGGCCATCATGGGTACTGCTTATTCTGCTGTACTGGGTACTGGCTTTACCCCACAGAGTGAATGTGGGGACGGGTTTTTTCCTCGGGGCGGTAATGGACCTTATTGTTGGTTCGACCCTCGGTGTCCGTGCACTGGCATTAAGTCTGGTCGCCTATCTGGTGGCTTACAAATTTCAGCTATTCCGTAATCTCGCCCTCTGGCAACAGGCCTGTATGGTGACGGTATTGTCGTTGTTTGTCGATGTCGTGGTGTTCTGGGCAGAATTTATGGTCAGCGATGTTGCCTTTCGTCCGGAAATTTTCTGGGGTGGGCTGGTTAACGGTATTCTCTGGCCGTGGTTATTTTTGCTGATGCGTAAAATTCGTTATCAGTTTGCTGTTCAGTAAGGAACCCTATGCACAGCTTATATCTTGCTTCCGGTTCTCCGCGGCGTCAGGAACTGCTGGCCCTGTCAGGGCTTACTTTTGCTCGTTTAGTGACTGACGTTGAAGAGTGCCGTCATCAGGACGAATCTCCGCAGGATTATGTGTGTCGTTTGTCGGTCGATAAGGCACAAGCCGGTGTCCGTATTGCACCGCAGGACTTACCGGTGATTGGCGCGGATACCATCGTAGTGACTGAAGGCAGAGTGCTGGAAAAGCCACGTGATGAAGTCCATGCCCGACAGATGCTGGCGATGCTTTCTGGAAAAACGCATCAGGTGATAACGGCGGTTACTGTGGCAAACCGGCAATTTTCTCTGACCAGTAAAGTCATTACTGAGGTTACCTTTCGTCAGCTCAGCACGGAAGATATTGATCAGTATATTGCCAGCGGAGAACCGATGGATAAAGCCGGTGCTTATGGCATTCAGGGCAAAGGGGGGCGCTTTGTCCGCTCTATCGCTGGCAGTTATCACGCGGTGGTCGGACTTCCGTTGGTTGAGACGGAAGAATTACTCGGGCAGTTACAAAAGTTAGCGGCGGAAAAGGATAATCATGACGGCTGAATTACTTGTAAATGTGACTCCTTCGGAGACACGGGTTGCCTATATTGATGGCGGTATCCTGCAGGAAATCCATATTGACAGGGAATCCAAACGGGGGATAGCGGGTAATATTTATAAGGGCAGGGTCAGCCGGGTGTTACCTGGTATGCAGGCGGCATTTGTTGATATTGGTCTGGAAAAGGCGGCATTCCTGCACGCGTCGGACATTATGCCCCATACTGAGTGTGTTGCCGGCGAAGAACAGAAAAAATTTAATGTCCGTGATATTGGCGAACTGGTACGCCAGGGACAGGACCTGATGGTACAGGTGGTGAAAGATCCGCTGGGTACCAAGGGTGCACGGCTCACCACGGATATAACCTTACCGTCGCGCTATCTGGTTTTTATGCCGGGGGCTTCTCATGTCGGTGTTTCTCAGCGCATAGAAAGCGAGCAGGAACGGGAGCGGTTGAAAAATGTCGTTGCAGACTATTGTGACGAAAACGGCGGTTTTATTATCCGCACGGCGGCAGAAGGCGTCGGTGAAACAGAGCTGGCGCGGGATGCGGCATTCCTGAAACGGCTGTGGGGTAAAGTGTCTGAGCGCAAAAAAAGGAATCAGACCCGTTCGTTACTTTACGGTGAGCTGGCGCTGGCACAGCGGATCTTGCGCGATTTTGCAGAAGCAGAATTAGATCGTATCCGTATCGACTCGCGTCAGACCTACGAGCTACTGCTGGAATTTACCGCAGAATATATGCCGGAAGTGACTCAGAAACTGGAACTGTACAGCGGTAAGCAGCCAGTATTTGACTTGTATGATGTCGAGAACGAAATCCAGCGGGCGCTGGAGCGTAAAGTGGAGCTGAAGTCCGGCGGTTATCTGATTATCGACCAGACTGAAGCCATGACCACCATCGATATTAATACGGGAGCATTTGTCGGCCACCGTAATCTCGAAGAGACGATTTTTAATACCAATATCGAGGCGACACAGGCTATTGCCCGCCAGCTACGGTTACGTAACCTGGGGGGGATTATTATTATCGACTTTATTGATATGGCAAACAGCGAGCATCGCCGTCGCGTGCTGCACTCCCTGGAGGGGGCTCTGAGCCGTGACCGGGTGAAAACCGGTATTCATGGCTTCTCTGCGCTGGGACTGGTGGAAATGACCCGTAAACGTACCCGCGAAAGCCTTGAGCATGTGCTCTGCGGACAATGTCCCTCCTGTCAGGGGCGAGGTTCCGTCAGAACGATTGAAACCGTGTGTTACGAGATTATGCGTGAAATTGTCCGCGTACATCATGCCTACGATACGGACCGCTTCCTGGTGTATGCTTCACCGGCGGTGGGTGAGGCATTAAAGAGTGAAGAGTCTCACGCACTGGCTGAGCTGGAAATTTTTATCGGCAAACAGGTCAAAATTCATGCCGAACCACTGTACACCCGCGAACAGTTTGATGTGGTTATGATGTAATCTTCCCTGATCTGACGGGGGAAGTATTCTCCGCTGGCGGGGGGATGTTAAGCCGCTGATCGGCTATACTGCAGGACGGGCAGGGATATCTGCCAGCCATATTGGTTGTGTATTGTCGGATTCGTGTACTGAGTGCATCTCAAGGAGAATTGTGTGAGGCGTTTGCCCCGGATATTATCGCTGATCGTTGCTGCGCTGATAGTGATTGTTGCGTTGCTGATCAGCGGATTACGTATCCTGATGCCTTATATGAACGACTACCGGCCCCGTATTATGTCAGTTGTCTCTGCCATCACTGACAGCAACCTGAGCGCCGGTGAACTGACCGGACGCTGGGAAAACTTCGGCCCCGCCATCGAAATCAAAGATCTGCAAAGTACCCTTGATGATGGCACCGAACTGGAAGTCTCTCATGTCCGGCTGGCACTTGATGTCTGGCAGTCATTACTCCATGCCCGTCTGCAATTCCGTGACCTGACTTTCTGGCAACTGCAACTGACGCTTCCTGCTTTACCCGCCACCTCCTCTGCCGGCAGCGGGCATCTGGCTTCCGAACAGCTGAATAACCTTTTTTTGCATCAGTTTGACCACTTTATCCTGCGTGACAGCAGCGTTACCTTTCCCGCCCCGTCCGGGCAAATAGTCAAACTGGCCATCCCCAGTCTGACCTGGTTTAATGAGCGTAAACGGCACCGTGCTGAGGGTGAAGTCAGCCTGAGCAGCTTTACCGGACAACATGGTGTGGTGAAAGTCAGGCTGGATCTGCGGGATGTTAAACAGACCATTGATAATGGCCGTATCTGGTTACAGGCGGATGCAGTTGATGTAAAACCCTGGCTGGGGCGCTGGATGCATGACAACACAACACTGCAAACTGCAAAATTCAGCCTGAATGCCTGGGTGACTTTAAAAGATGGCGTTATGGATTCAGGAGATTTACTGCTGAGTAAAGGCAGTGCCCTCTGGCAGGCAGGACCTCAGCAGCATCAGTTAACGGTTGATAATCTGACCGCACATCTGTCCCGGTCCGGTCCTGGCTGGACTCTGGCGATCCCTCAGACGGGGCTGGAAACGGATCAGCAGCGCTGGCCGCAGGGGCTTTTATCCTTATACTGGCAGCCTGAAGGGAACAATCTGCTACCGGCGGCAGATGCCTCTGAAATCAGGTTACGGGCCACGCATCTTGATTTACAGCGTCTCGCACCACTGATGCCACTGGTTTCTCCGCTGGCACCTGAGCTTGCCGAACACTGGCAGGCACTGCAGCCTCAGGGCAGTGTGGATAGACTGGCGGTCGATTTTTCGTTACAGCATCCGCAGCAAAGCCGTTTTCAGGCCAGCTGGCATGATCTGGGGTGGCAGCAATCCCAGTCAGTACCAGCGGTCAGCGGACTATCAGGTAGCGGCAGTGGCAGTTTCGATAATGGCCAGCTGACGATTGCCGGGGGACCTCAGAATATCACGATAGGGGATATGTTCCGCGCACCGCTTGAAATGCAGTCTTTTTCCGGGGATCTGACGTGGGATACCCGGCAGGGGAATTTGTTGCTGGACGGAAAAAATATGAAAGCGGTTGCCCGTTCGGTTAACGCGGGTGGTGATTTTCGTTATCAACAGTCGGCCAAAGGGCAGCCGCGTCTGGATATCCTGGCGGGCATCAGTGTGTCTGATGCCGGAGATGCCTGGCGGTATTTTCCCCATCATCTGATGGGGAAAGGGCTGACCGATTATCTGAGCGGGGCGATTAAAGGGGGGAATACCCGTAATGCGACACTGCTTTTTGCCGGTAATCCCCATGATTTTCCGTTCAGGCATAACGAAGGGATGTTTCAGGTCAGTGTACCGTTACGTGATGCCACCTATGCCTTCCAGCCGGACTGGCCGGCGCTCAAAAACCTGAATATCGACCTTAATTTTTCTAACGACGGTCTGTGGATGAAAGCACCGCGGGCACAGCTCGGTAACGCTGTCGCGACGAATGTCACCGCAGATATTCCGGACTACAGTAAAGAAAAGCTGATTATTAATGGGGATATCTCCGGCAGCGGCAGCGATATCCATGACTATTTTAAACAAACGCCGCTGGAAACATCGCTGGCAGCAGCCTTAGCTCAGTTACAGATTAAAGGTGATGTCAGCGGCCATCTGAATCTGGATATTCCGCTGGACGGAAAAGCGGTGACAGCCACCGGAAATGTGGTATTTAACCACAATGATTTATTTATCCGGCCCCTGAAAACCACCCTGAAAAACCTGCGTGGTAATTTCCGCTATAACAATGGCGCATTAAGCAGTGATCCTGTTCAGGCGACATGGTTTGGGCAGCCAGTGACTTTCAGTTTTTCCACTCAGCAACAAAAAGACGACTTTACCGTCAACGTCGGTCTGCAATCTGTCTGGTCTCCGGCAACATTAACGGTACTGCCGGATGTTCTGCGCTCACGACTCAGAGGACGTTTTCCGTGGCAGGGTAACGTGGATATTCGTTTACCCTATCACGGTGAAGCCAGCTATAAAGTGAACATCAGCGGCGATGCCGGTGGTGTAAGCAGTCACTTACCTGCTCCGCTATCGAAACCAGCTGGCGGTCAGTTCCCGTTTTCGGTTAACGTGACGGGTGACCTGCAGAGTTTTATTCTGAATGGCAGTGCCGGTAGCGCTCAGCGTTTCACCAGCCGCTGGCTGCTGGAGCCGGAGCTACGACTTGAGCGCGGAATCTGGAAAAATAATACCACTAAGATCCCTGCGCTACCTGCCACAGGGGCGATGGTACTGAATTTACCGCCACTGGAGGGTGAACAATGGCTGTCATTATTCGGCAGTAATCACCTGTCATCCGCGAAATCAATACCATCTTCAGTGCCAGCTGTCGGACAGCTGAAACTGCCGGGGAATATAGAGTTACATACACAGTCACTGAATCTGGGCGGGCAGTATTGGAATGATCTGACGGTCTCCCTGTCACAGTCAGTTGCGGGGAATACACAGGTTACAGCTTCGGGTAAAGAAATTCGTGGTCAGTTACGGATAAACCAGCGTCAGCCATGGCAGCTGGATCTGAATTATCTGTATTACAATCCGCAGTCAGTATCAGGGACGCTGTTGAATCGTCAGGATACAGATACCCCGGCACTCAATTTCAGCCAGTGGCCAGCTCTGCAGATGAATTGCCAGCAGTGCTGGTTTGCCGGGCAGAATTTTGGCAGAGTTGCCGGTCGCCTGACCCCCTCAGGAAGCAAGTTAGTACTCACTAATGGCCAGGTAGATTCCGGCCAGGCCCGGCTGAAGATCAGCGGAGAATGGGACAATATTCCGGGGGCTCCGCGTTCGGCCCTTAAAGGTCAGCTGAGCAGTAAGGATATTGGTCAGACCAGTCAGTGGTTTGGTGTGACTACCCCGGTCAGGGAAGCTCCTGTGACTCTTGATTATGATTTACACTGGCGGAATGTCCCCTGGAAACCGGACATTTCAAGCCTGAGCGGTATACTGAAGCTGAACACTGGTAAAGGTGTGGTTGAAAATATCAGCACCGGCAGAGCCGGTCAGTTACTGCGGCTGGTGAGCGTGGATGCATTATTACGTAAACTCAGCTTTGATTTTAAAGATACTTTCAGCAATAAAGGCTTCTACTTTGATTCGGTATCAGGCACCGCATGGATTGAAAACGGGGTATTACAGACTGACAATTTGCTGATCGACGGGCTGGAAGCGGATATTGCTATGCAGGGCAAAGCTGATTTTGTCAGACGGCGCTTAGACTTTGAAGCGGTGGTTGCGCCTGAACTTTCGACCTCGGTCAGCGTGGCTACTGCATTTGTGATCAATCCGGTGGTTGGCGCGGCGGTATTTGCCGCCAGTAAAGTACTGGCGCCGCTGTGGAATAAAATTTCACTGCTACGCTATCATATTGGTGGCACGATGGACGATCCGCAAATAGAAGAAGTACTGCGTCAGCCACGGTCTGAGAAATGACTCAGATTTGACGACAGAGCAGAATTACAGCAGGCTATATCTAAACGCGATAATACGAGTGAGAAACGATGACACTGAGTCTGGTAAGTGAGCACCTGCTAACTGCTAATAACATTACACAGCAGGATCTATTTTCCCGGTTAGGCCAGCTTTCAGAACGCCGTCTGGATTATGCCGACCTTTACTTTCAGTCGAGTTACCATGAATCCTGGGTACTCGAAGACGGTATTATTAAAGACGGATCGTGGAATATCGATCAGGGTGTGGGCATCCGTGCCATCAGTGGCGAAAAAACCGGTTTTGCTTATGCCGATCAACTGACGCTGAAAGCACTGACCCGGAGTGCAGAAGCTGCGCGCAGTATTGTCCGTGAAGCGGGTAACGGAAAAATAAAAACACTGGCGAAAGTGGATCATACTCCGCGCTATCCGGTACTGAATCCGCTGGATAGCCTGACCCGTGATGATAAAATAGCCTTATTACACCAGGTGGATAAGGTCGCCAGAGTAGCTGATCCGCGGGTACAGGAAGTCAGTGTCAGTCTGACAGGTGTTTATGAACAGGTACTGGTGGCTGCGACTGACGGTACTCTGGCGGCAGATATTCGCCCGCTGGTCAGATTGTCGGTCAGTGTACAGGTCGAGGACCAGGGTAAACGTGAACGTGGTGCCAGTGGTGGTGGTGCGCGTACCGGTTATGACTTTTTCCTTGCCGACGAAGACGGGGATGTCCGTGCCGATGCCTGGGCAAAAGAGGCGGTCCGTATGGCTCTGGTCAACCTCTCGGCAATCGCCGCACCGGCAGGTACCTTGCCGGTAGTACTGGGTGCAGGATGGCCGGGAGTGCTATTGCATGAAGCCGTAGGCCATGGTCTGGAAGGCGACTTTAACCGCCGCGGAACATCGGTTTTTAGCGGGAAACTAGGACAGCAAGTGGCCTCAGAACTCTGCACTATTGTTGATGATGGCACCATGTCCGGACGCCGTGGCTCTCTGGCCATCGATGATGAAGGCGTACCTGGTCAGTATAATGTACTGATTGAAAACGGTATTCTTAAAGGTTATATGCAGGATAAGCTGAATGCCAGGCTAATGGGTGTGTCACCGACCGGTAACGGCCGCCGTGAATCTTATGCGAATTTACCGATGCCACGGATGACCAATACTTACATGCTGGCAGGGAAATCAACGCCACAGGATATTATTGAAAGTGTTGAATTCGGGCTGTATGCGCCAAACTTTGGTGGTGGTCAGGTAGATATTACTTCCGGTAAATTTGTATTCTCGACCTCTGAGGCGTACCTGATCGAAAAAGGAAAGATTACTTCACCTGTCAAAGGGGCGACCCTGATTGGTTCCGGTATCGAAGCGATGCAGCAGGTTTCGATGGTCGGTAATGACCTGGCGCTGGATAAAGGAGTTGGTGTCTGCGGAAAAGACGGGCAGAGCGTACCGGTTGGCGTAGGACAACCGACATTGAAACTGGATAAACTGACCGTCGGCGGGACCGCCTGAGCAGCGTTTGCTCTCTGAGGCTGACCCGTAGTGCTGATAAAGTGATGCGGGTCAGAGTCTGGCACGATATTCCTGATACTTTACTGCCATTTCCCGGAAGTATTCTGTCAGATAATCAATACATACCTGTACTTTCAGGGGTAATTTGTCCCGTTCGGTGAACAGCGCATAAACAGGGCGGGGTTCCGACTGATACCGGGGATACAGGATCTCAATTTCACCGCGTTTGATTTCATCAAGTACCCACATCAGCGGCATATAAGCGATCCCCGAACCGGCTTTCAGCCAGCCAATCAACGTCAGGGGATCATTGGTCGCAAACCGTCCTTTCGGCGACATCTTCAGGTGATGACCGTCGGGGGCTATCAGCCTGAATTGGTTATAAGGCGAAACACTGTATTCCAGCCAGACAAAACGTTCTAATTCTTCGGGGCTGGCCGGTAAATTACGCAGTTCCGGAAAATGTGCGGATGCACAGAGTACCATTGGCATACTTCCCAGCCGTCGTGAGAATAAAGCCGAATTCTCCAGTTTGCCGGCTTTGATCACTAAATCCAGCCCATGAGCAATCAAATCCGGAGAAGGGTTACCGGTGATCAGATTAACGCTCAGTCCCGGGAAGTCATTCAGCAGTTTGGCTGTCATCGGTGACAGTACGTTCCGGGCCATGGTAGTGGTACTGCCGATACGCAGCATACCAATTGGCGTGTTATTAAACGCATAAATTTGCTCATGGACCTGCGATGCCTCGTTTAGCATCCGTTTGCAGCCCTGATAATAAATCCTGCCTGCTTCGGTTAAACCAATACTGCGGGTACTACGGTTGAGTAATTTAACCTGTAAGTCATCTTCCAGTTTCGCGATTGTCTGGCTGACTGAGGAAACACTTTGCCGGAGCTGACGAGCCGCGGCTGTGAAGGACCCCAGGTCGACAACCTTCGCAAAAACTGACATACCTTTTAACCGTTCCATTATTAACTCTGACTTAAAAGTGATTTATGTCACATAATGTAGAAAACTAACTATCAGACACGTTACTATAATGAGATCCGGTCGATAATTTATGTGCTTACCGTAACTTCTGAAATTATACGAATCCATGTGTTCTGACACAGGCTTGTGGTTAACCTGCCATCAGGCAACGTTTGCTCTGATGTTAACGACTATCGGTTACTGGTTGGCCGGGTGTAAGATATTTATTCCAAAGGATTTAAAATGAGTGTGCATCCGGTTTTAGTCGTTTTTGGGCTATCTTTTCCGCCTATTTTTGTCGAGCTGATCCTGTCATTGCTGCTGTTCTGGGTAGTGAAAAGGATCCTCACACCCAGCGGGATCTATGATCTTGTCTGGCATCCTTCTCTTTTTAACACAGCGCTGTATTGCTGTGTCTTTTATTTTGTCTCCAGTTTAATGGTCTGAGGTTTCAGTGAAAACGCTTATAAGAAAAATCGCACGCTATGGGATAACCCTGATTCTGGTGATTGTTGCCATTATTATTGTCTTCAGGGCATGGGTTTATTACACCGAATCCCCCTGGACCAGAGATGCTAAGTTTGCGGCAGACGTGGTGGCGATTTCACCCGATGTCACCGGCCTGATTACGGATGTTAATGTGCGTGATAACCAGTTTGTGAAAAAAGGTGATACGCTATTTATCGTTGACCGTCCGCGCTTTCAGGAAGCCTTAGATGAAGCTCAGGCGAATGTGGATTACTACCAGGCCGTGGTCAGTGAAAAACGCCGTGAGGCCGCACGACGCAATAAAATAGGGACTCTGGCGCTGTCTAAAGAAGCCGTAGAGCAGGCGAATAATGATCTGCAGACCAGTGAGCATCAGCTGGCTCAGGCAACGGCTGCCCGTGATTTGGCGCAGATAGACCTGACGCGTACTGATATCCGGGCGCCCTCTGATGGCTGGGTGACCAACCTGACGGTATACGGTGGTGAATTTATCAGCCGTGGCTCGGTTGCTGTTGCACTGGTGAAAGCTGACTCTTTCTATGTCCTTGCATATATGGAGGAAACCAAGCTGGATGGGGTTAAACCGGGCTACCGCGCCGAGATTACTCCGCTGGGAAGTAATAGTGTACTGCGGGGTACCGTAGACAGTATTGCTGCCGGGGTCACCAATAGCAGCAGTACTGTCGATTCAAAAGGGATGGCAACGGTTGATTCGAACCTTGAATGGGTCAGGCTGGCTCAGCGTGTACCGGTCCGTATCCGTCTGGATAAGCAACCCGGTAATCGTTTTCCTGCAGGAACCACTGCGACAGTCGTTGTGACCGGTGATAAAGATCGTCCCCATGAAAAACCTTCTTTTGTATCAGATATGCTGAACAGATTAAGAGAATTTGGTTGATTGGGGGGGCTATGGTTCAGTATCTGCGTTTCCCGGTTAAGCTGACTTTCGCCATCCTGTTAGCGCTGATGCTGGGCTTCTATTGTAATTTAGAAACCCCGCGCTGGGCGGTAATGACAGCCGGAATTGTGGCCGGCGGACAGGCCTTTGCGGCAGGGGGTGATCCTTATTCAGGAGCCCTGAGACAC
This sequence comes from Tatumella sp. JGM130, assembly GCF_018257525.1. Classification (NCBI taxonomy): domain Bacteria; kingdom Pseudomonadati; phylum Pseudomonadota; class Gammaproteobacteria; order Enterobacterales; family Erwiniaceae; genus Tatumella; species Tatumella sp. JGM130. The sequence continues at coordinate 35,759 of NZ_JAERJS010000007.1, forward strand.
CGTGGGGTATTGCGGATTATCGGTACTTTTATCGGTTGTATTGCCGCCCTGACCATTATGATTTTTACCGCACAGGCACCGGTGGTGATGCTGATGCTTTGCTGTGCCTGGGCAGGACTCTGTGTCTGGCAGTCATCCCTTATTCGAGCCGAAAATTCTTATGCGCTGGGACTGGCAGGTTATACGACCCTGATTATTGTGGTGACAGTGAATGCCAGCGGTACACTGCAGCTGGTACCGCGTTTCGCCGTAGAACGGTGTTGTGAAATCATTATTGGTATTGTCTGCGCCATCCTGGCGGACATGATCTTTTCTCCCCGTTCGATAAAAAAAGTTATCGACCAGGAAGTGGAGTCATTACTGTTATCTCAGTATCAGTTGCTGCAGTCAGGGGTCAGACATAACAGTAAAGAAGAACTTGATAAGGCATGGAGTACTTTGGTTCGCAGGACCAGTGCTTTCAGCGGTATGCGCAGCCAGTTACGTATGGAATCCAGCCACTGGCAAAATGCCAGCCGGCGAATGAAGATGTTACATACTCTGTCACTGACCATGATTACCCAGGCGGCAGAAACGTTCCTTATTCAGAATACCCGCGAAAACTATATTCCGGCTTCCTTCCGGGAGTTAATCGGGCAGGATGTCAGCAATATTGTCGATCTGCGTAAACAATTAAAAGAGCTCAGGCGTCTGCTGACACTGAATACTAATGCAGATATCCCGGTCACACTCAGCAGCTGGATCGGGGCTGCGTCTGAGTACTTGTTATTAATGAAAGGTATTCAGACCAACGCACGTATTAATAAAATCGAAGAAACCATCCTGCAACGGGAAGGTGAAGTTCACGTACGCTCTGCCGAAACGCATCCGGCGATGATTAACGGTATCCGTACCTTTGTGGCGACGGCCCTTGGGTCATTATTCTGGTTATATTCGGGCTGGAATGCAGGCAGTGCCTGTATGGTGATGCTGGCAGTGGTCACTTCATTAGCGATGCGTTTACCTAACCCGCTGATGCTGGCGAAAGATTTTCTGTACGGGATGTCTGTCGCAGTACCACTCGGGGCGCTGTATTATGTTTTTCTGATGCCGGGTACCCAGCAAAGCCTGTTCTTACTGTGTCTGATTATTGGTGCACTGGCATTTGTCTCGGGTATTTTTATCCAGCGCCGGCAGCTAGGCACCCTCGGGGCTTTTATCGGAACGCTGAATATCATTGTATTGAGTAACCCGATGAGCTTCGGGATTAATACCTTTCTTGATAACGCACTGGGACAGGTGATTGGCTGTTTTCTGGCAATGCTGGTGATACTGTTAATCCGTGATAAATCCAAAGGCCGTACTGGCAGAAAAATACTGAACAGGTTTATGTATGCGGCGGTTTCTGCATTAACAACTAACCCTGACAGACGCAGGGAAAATCATCTTCCCTCACTGTATCAGCAATTATTCCTGCTGCTTAATTTATTTCCCGGGGATATTAATAAATACCGTCTGGCATTAACTCTTATTATTAGTCATCAGAGATTACGTCAGGCTAATATTCCCTGCCAGGAAGAGTTATCAGAATTTCATCGTCGTCTGAGATATACGGGAGACCGGATAATTTCGTCACACGGTGAAGAAAAAAAACGTTACTATTACCAGCGGCTATTGCAGGAGTTTGATATTTATCAGCAGAAGTTACAGCAATATGCAGCACCATTATCTGTCACCGAACCGGTTCGCCGGCTGGTGGACATACTGACCCGCTATCAAAATACGCTGATTAATATCTGATATTATCTTTGCCCCCGGGCTTTACTGGCGGAGATCATTGCAGATTTGAGCATCCGAAAAAGGCCCCCCTGACAAGGGGTCTAATATGACGTTACGATGGTTCTTTATGTAATTCCCGGGGCAGCCCCGAAGAATTAACTTTATTATGATTCTTTACTGATGATTACTATTCTTGCCGACGTTCCCTGTCCGGCTACGATATTGAGGTGTTTTTATATTTACCGAAGGTAATAAATACCCTTCCTCCTGAATATCGTTATTCTATAAACAACATTGCTTACTTTTGACGTATTGATAAACCTGCTCAGTAAGATAATAACTGACGCTATTTCACAGGTGAAAATTTAACATATCTGCTTTTATTATTTGTAGATACTTGCAGTCTCGTGATAATTACCGTTCATATAGGCTTCCGTGATACGGTAGGCCGTTGCTCCCATTGCATCTGCTTTATGACTTAATTGTTCACTGATCTCAGAAGGAGAAGCGTCCAGACCACTGACAGAGATAACACCGATAGACTGCATCGCTTGTGCTTGTTCGCTGGTTACTGATTGTGCAGCAGATACACCAAACGACAGTGCGGAAAGTACACCCATCATAGCCAGACCGGCTTTTATACTCACAATTTATTCCTCGTTGATTTATTCATTTTTGTGATTCAGATCACGAAGCGCATTATAGGTCTGGTAACGTAAGAAATTAATACATTGCTAATAATGTTTTTTCAAATGTAACCGTTTACCTGATATTTTTTATAACAAATTCAACTAAAAGATGACCATGTTTTAAACAATGATGTTATTTTTACATTTAAAACATAGGCATATAACAATTTATCAATTTGTGCTGTTTGGTTGATGTGTAATGCTGGCTTCATAGTTTCCTGAGTGATTATCTCTGCAGAAAGCAGAAAGCAGAAAGCAGAAAGCAGAAAGCAGAAAGCAGAAAGCAGAAAGCCTTTATTCCCCCCGACATCCGGCTGAGGCCGGGGGACAGAGACTCAGAGCTCTTGTTCAAACAACGTCAGAATGGCGTCGTAGAGTTTTTTCACGGTAAAGCTTCTGGAAGGGGTTACGAAAATAGTGTCATCGCCGGCAATGGTACCGAGGATCCCTTCCGCTTTTCCTAATGAATCAAGTAATCTTGCAATCAATTGTGCCGCACCAGGACTGGTATGAATAACAATCAGTGCATCGTTATAATCAATATCTAATACCAGGTTTTTGAGCGGACTGCTGGTGGTCGGTACGCCAAGTTCAGCGGGGAGACAATAGACCATCTCCATTTTTGCATTACGGGTACGTACTGCGCCGAATTTGGTCAGCATCCTTGAGACTTTAGACTGGTTAATGTTAGTAAAGCCATCGTCCTGCAGAGCAACAACAATCTCACCCTGAGAACTAAACTTTTCTTCTTTTAGCAGTGCTTTAAAAGCCCTGATTAAATCTTCTTGTTTAGAGGAGGTTCGCATAGGCTACCATGTTTGTTTAAAGAGGATCCCGCAGAGATAATTACATTATTATGCACCTGGATGAATTTTTATGCAATGCGTGGTGTTGGTATCAAGGGGCGGGATAATACAAGGCGCGGATTCTAACAAATAAAACCCTGATAGTCCAAATTACTAAATAAGCATTTTTTCGCAGTTTTTTATATTGTAGCTGACCGAAGGATAGCGTATTCGCTCTGCTGTCTGCAGGGCGTTGACAGTGAAAATAATGGACAGTGCCGGCCGGATAAGTGGGGGTTAATCTGGATAAAAAGTCAGACAATGATGAAACAGGTCGCGGATTACCAGGCTGGGACAGAGAGTGCAGCCAGCACAGGGTTGTGACTGGCTGCTATTGAATACTAATTAGTTCACTGCCGGGGTATCTTGCGGAAATTCACGGAGAGTTACCGGGATAGTCAGTTGTTTATCGTTACGCAGCAGCCGGACCTGGACCACTGACCCCGGACGGATCTCAGCCACCTGATCCATCGTCTCCTGGGCAGAAATAGCCGGTTTGCCATTAACACTCAGCAGCAGATCGTTGGCCTGAATACCCGCCAGCTCAGCAGGCCCGCCGGGGGCGACTTTACTTACGATAATTCCTTGTATCTTATCCACTGAGTTTCCGTGACCATTAAGCGCCGGGATCTCCCGCGCCGTAATACCGATAAAGCCACGTATTACACGGCCATAACGGATGAGTTTATCCATAATCTGGGTTGCCAGTGCTGTGGGTATAGCGAAGCCGATGCCTTCGGGCGTTTCTCCGTCACTGCTTTTGTCAAAGGTCAGTGTATTTATCCCCATCAGTTCTCCGCGGGAATTAATTAATGCGCCACCAGAATTTCCCTGATTGATCGATGCATCTGTTTGCAGGAAATTTTGCCGGCCGGAAGAGCTCAGTCCTACCCGTCCTGTGGCACTGATAATGCCCTGGGTGACTGTCTGTCCCAGGTTATAAGGATTGCCGATCGCCATCACGACATCGCCGATATGTGGAATACGCTGCGAATTAATCGGAATAACCGGTAAATTGGTGGCAGAAATTTTCAGTACCGCAAGGTCAGTCATTGCATCGGACCCCACCAGCGTCGCCTCATAAAACCGGCCATCCTGCAATGCTACAATAATCTGGTCAGCATTATTAATCACATGCTTATTCGTCAGGATATAGCCTTTATTGTTCATGATCACCCCGGAACCCAGCGTGGTGATCCCGTGGCTGTTGTCGGTCTGGGTATTACGGTTATAGACATTGACCACTGCCGGAGCTGCACGCCGGACACCCTGACTGAAACTGACGATAGGTTCTTCGGTACTGGTATCTGAATGATTAACTAACGCCAGCAGGCGGCTGCCGACATGGTATTCAGGCATAGCCAGCAGTATTACCACTGCCACAATAAGGCCGATAATCACTGAACGTAATAATTTGAGTAGCATACCGATAGTATAATTGCCGGGAAAGGATGGTTAAGGATAACACGATAACAGCGGGCACAGGTATTCGCTTGTGCCCGCGTCATTTGCGTTTTTCTAACGCATTAACAGATAGATACTCTCTTTACCGCGGATCACATTTAATGCAATCACGTCTGGCTTCGTGTCGAGTACTTTTTTCAGAGCTTCCAGGCTTTGCACACGCTGGTGGTTAATACTGACGATAACATCACCGGGCCGGAACCCCGTCTGTGCCGCAGCACTTTGCGGGCTTACACTCAGTACTTGTATACCTTTCTCTTTGGCCGCTGTTTGTCCGTCGCCGAACTCAGCACCCTGTAAGGCAGGGAGTGATAATTCTTTTGTCACCGGCTGAGACGCTGTGCTCTGGTCCAGAGTTACCACCAGGTTCAGTGGCTTGCCGTCGCGCAGCAGGCCGAGGCGTACCCGTTCCCCGGGGGCACTGGTTGCTACTTTGGCCCTGAGTTCGCCAAAACCGGAAATTGCCTTATCATTGAGTGTTGTGATGATATCACCGGCTTTTATACCGGCTTTTTCGGCCGCCGACCCCGGCAAAACCTGCGCAACAAAGGCTCCGTGATTGACATTAACCCTGAACGCTTTTGCCATATCAGCCGTGAGTTCAGTACCTTTAATGCCCAACTGTCCCCGTTTTACCTGACCATATTTTATTAGTTGGTCGGCGATATTAAGGGCCATATTACCGGGAATCGCAAAGCCAATACCAATGTTACCGCCACCCGAAGCCAGAATTGCCGTATTGATACCGATTAGCTCACCGCGTAGATTCACTAGTGCCCCGCCGGAGTTACCCCGGTTAATGGCGGCATCAGTCTGAATAAAATTCTCCAGTCCTTCGATATTTAACCCGCTACGGCCAAGGGCTGAAATGATCCCGGAAGTTGCTGTCTGACCTAAACCATACGGATTACCGATAGCAACCGCAAAATCGCCCACCTGCAACTGATCTGAATTGCCGGTTTTTATCTGGGTCAGATTTTTCGGGTTGCTTACCTGAATCAGTGCGATATCTGACTGGCTATCGCTGCCAGTCAGTTTTGCATTGTATTCACTGCCGTCGCTTAATTGCACCGTGATTTTGCTGGCACCGTTAATAACATGGTAGTTGGTCAGAATATAGCCTTTTCCGGCATTAATGATTACCCCTGATCCCAGTCCTTCAAACGGCGTGCCCTGGGGATTTTGCGGGGGTTGCTGACCATAGAATTTTTTCAGGGGGCCGGGTAGCTGAGCTGTAGCTGAAGGGGTCTGGATACCGCTTACTTTTACGCTGACCACTGAGGGTAATACCTGAGCCAGCATCGGTGCCAGTGAAGGAAGCTGCTGTCCCTGAACTTTAACCGGCAGGCTGGCATGTGCAGCAGGGGTCAGGGACAGATTTAGCCCGGCACTTAGCGTCATGGCGAGCAATAGCGGTGATAGTTTTTTCATTATGCAAGTATTCTCACGGTTAAAAGCAAAGACCAGAGGCTGAGAGCAGCAGAAAAAAACCGGGCGCCTGAAGCGCCCGGAGGATTATTTCTGGTTTACCGGGCCGCTTCTGAGTAATCCGGAAGCCCCTTCGGAGTAATCCCGCGGGATTTGTACCGGAGCCTGATCGTTATCCGCTTCAGCTTCGGTTTCCTGCCATGCAAACGGGTTTTGATCTCCGGGCAAATCCGGCAGCAGATCACTGGAACCTTTCGCCATATGCTGATAAAGCTGGCGATAATCATGGGCCATATTGTCCAGTAATTCCGCACTGCGGGCAAAATGTCCGGTCAGTTCCTTGCGATAGTCTTCCAGCTCAGATTTAGATTTTTCCAGCTCATATTGTACGTTACGTTGCTCACGTAATTTTCTGTTACCAAAGCGCATGCCGACGGCACCAATAATCAGGCCGGCAACCAATCCGATTAGCCCGTATTCCCAGGTCATAATAACTCCCCTCATTTCCGTTGTTGTCCAGGGCACAACGGTTTTCTTCTTTATGCCAGTCAGTTAACAACAAGAAGATAACCTACTTCAATACCTGTCACTATACCCGTTAATCTTCCGGAAGTGGAATCCTGCGTCAGCCTGGCGTACTGTATAACGGTTTTTTTTTCGTCAAATAACACCAAACGGACTTTTCCGGACAGCTGAGAAAATACAAATGACATCACCCCTGGCCCTGTATCAGCAAGAGCTTACCCGTGGTAGTTTTCAGCCTGATGACGTACAAAAGGCTGCAATAACCCGACTTGATGAAATTTATCAGTTACTTACAGAAAAAAGTCTTGCCAGTACTCAGCCTAAAAAAAGCGTCTTTAGCCGGTTATCCGGTTTACTGGGTAAAGGAAAAGCAGATCTGCTTGCACCGGCCACAGGATTGTATATGTGGGGCGGAGTAGGACGGGGGAAAACCTGGATTATGGATCTGTTTTTTCAGTCTATTCCGGGTGAACGTAAGCTTCGTTTACACTTCCATCGTTTTATGCAGCGGGTACATCAGCAACTGACCGAATTACAGGGGCAAAGTGACCCTTTACTGATTATTGCTGACCGTTTTAAAACACAGGCCGATATACTGTGCTTTGATGAGTTTTTTGTTTCGGACATTACTGACGCGATGCTGCTTGGTACCCTGATGGAAGCGCTGTTTGAACGGGGGATTACCCTGGTAGCAACTTCAAATATCCCCCCGGACCAGCTTTACCGTAATGGTCTGCAACGGGCGCGTTTTTTACCGGCAATTGAGCAGATCAATCGCCATTGTGAAATTATGAATGTCGATGCGGGGATCGATTACCGTTTACGTACCCTGACTTCTGCACATTTATGGAAAACCCCTCTGAACACACAGACCACGGAAGAGATGGTTTCAATGTTTGGATCACTGGCCGGGTGTGACTATCAGACGGCGGAATCACCGGTACTGGAAGTCAATCATCGTCAGATGCAAACTCTGAAATCGGCACATGGTGTGGTCGCGCTGGACTTTATTACCCTGTGCGGTGAGGGGCGCAGTCAGATGGATTACATTGAGCTTTCCCGCCATTATCACAGTGTATTGTTATTTAATGTACCGGTGATGAATTATGCTCAGGAAGATCAGGCCAGACGATTTTTGGCATTAGTCGATGAGTTTTACGAACGACATGTTAAACTGATCGTCAGTGCAGAAGCAGCGTTGGAAGAGATTTATGCCGGCAACCAGCTGAAATTTGAATACCAGCGTTGCCTTTCACGTTTGCAGGAAATGCAAAGTGAAGAGTTTCTGCGCCGCCCTCATTTGCCCTGAATGCGAATGCCGGGAAGAGGGAGCGCAATTTTATCGCAAAAAGAGTCGACCTTTCGCGGTGACTTCTCTATAATCTTGCGACCCCACGTTACGGCAAATGGTTTTTTTTCCCAAAAACCTTTGTGATCCGGTAACTCTATCCGAAGGGGTAGGCTTGCTGGCAAAATGGTCGTGTGAGCCTCAATCGTTTACTTAAGCGTTTGGGATTTCACCAACGTGTAACTTATATTTGGGTAAGCTTTTCAATGAAAACTTTTACAGCTAAACCAGAAACCGTCCAGCGTGACTGGTATGTTGTTGACGCGACAGGCAAAACTTTAGGTCGTTTAGCGACTGAACTGGCTCGTCGTCTGCGTGGTAAGCATAAAGCGGAATACACTCCGCATGTTGATACCGGTGATTATATTATCGTTCTGAACGCTGATAAAGTTGCTGTTACCGGCAACAAGCGTAGCGATAAAATTTATTACCATCACACCGGCCACATCGGTGGTATCAAGCAAGCGACCTTCGAAGAGATGATTGCTCGCCGTCCTGAGCGTGTGATTGAAATCGCGGTTAAAGGCATGCTGCCAAAAGGCCCGCTGGGTCGTGCTATGTACCGTAAACTGAAAGTTTACGCAGGTAACGAGCACAACCATGCGGCACAGCAACCGCAAGTTCTTGACATTTAATCGGGATTACAGGCAATGGCTGAAACTCAAAACTACGGCACAGGTCGCCGCAAAAGCTCCTCCGCTCGCGTCTTTATCAAGCCGGGAAGCGGTAACATCGTTATCAATCAGCGCTCTTTAGAGCAGTATTTCGGTCGTGAGACTGCACGTATGGTCGTGCGTCAGCCGCTGGAACTGATCGATATGGTTGGAAAATTTGATCTGTACATCACTGTTAAAGGTGGTGGTATCTCTGGTCAGGCTGGTGCGATCCGTCACGGTATCACACGCGCTCTGATGGAGTATGACGAATCTCTGCGTTCAGAACTGCGCAAAGCGGGCTTTGTTACCCGTGATGCACGTAAAGTTGAACGTAAGAAAGTCGGTCTGCGTAAAGCACGTCGTCGTCCACAGTTCTCCAAACGTTAAGTGCGACGAGAGTCGCCTTGGCGACAAAAAGTCCTTGTTTTTCAAGGACTTTTTGGAGTGTTGGAAGGTGTTTATCGCATCTTTCAACATCCTTGCAAGCCCCGAAGAGCTGGATCTTTCCAGCCCTTTTGGGGCTTGGAAGGTTTTTAGCGAAACGGGATACAATCCAACGAAAGAAATTTTCGTTCCCTAGGATTATTCAACCTTCCTTTAGATAAAGCATCACGCTTTCAATCTGAATTCCAAACTTATCCAACATTTATTCACTAATATCTGTTGCACCAATCCTAACATGGCATGTCCTCTACTCTTTTATCTGTTTTACAGAGTAAAGTTCATCATTACGCCATTTTTATCACAAACCTTATCTACAAGGTTTTCGGTAAAACTTATCTGGAAGTTAACAGCGCTTGTTTCCTTCATCAAAAGCCGTAGTGGGGATATTCCCTCGGGCGGGTTTCAGATGTATGGGGCTGAGTCTCACTGTTAATCGGAAGTGCTTGCAGGGCAAGGCTAAAGCTGTAGTTCATCATTGTCGAGCCTGATAAAAGGTAGCCGACCTGTTGTTTGACCAACAGTAGCCTAGGGATAGTGCGGGACTGGTAACGGTCTGGTGCGAAGCTTCCTGACAACGTACCCCCTTGTATAAAGGTATAGTTTCACCGTGAGGTGAGAATATAGAGACTGCTAGCAACAAAGCGGTTGAGGGGCAAGGCTGGAAAGAAAGACGAACGTAAGTGAATTGTCTGTTTAAACGTCGTAATCGAGAAGGAGCCAAAGTTGCTGACAGGCTCTAACCAAAAAGGTAAGTGGTCGGTTATTCCACTTTAGCGTTGGAATACGTCAACACAACGACCACCGGCGGACAAGGCAGCGTCTTAATTTTCCGTGTGATGATTACGGAACTCGGTAAGCCTGTATTTTCGCCTGTGTCCACAGTTCTCTAATCGTTATTATCAGCGAAATGGAACGAAAGAAACAGGCAGGCAAACCGTAAGGGGAGCTGATGAGAGTGCAGGTAAAGGAGGATGGAGAAAGCGAATGCGGCGCTGTAATGGTGCCGATAGGAGGGTGAAACATACCTTCGCCCGAAAGGGAGCAGACTTCCATCTGGTCTTTCATCGCAAGATGACAGGCTAATTCTCTAATGGAAATTAAGAGCGAGAGGAGAAATATCTCTATCAACCTTAATTAAACACCATGTTATGGGCAGTAGGCAGGAAACTGGAGCAAAAGGTTCAGTTCTCTCTGCCTTCGTAACGTGGCAACCAAAGAGAGAATTGATCCTGATTCGGCACGCTGGGAAACGTGAACTGAAACATAAACCGGGGACTTGCTTACTCCTGTATCACAGGAGGAAAGCATGATTAAGCCAGTGAATCTAACGCAACAGTCTGACAAACAACAATATGTCAGTGCTAAGCGCAAGGTAGCTAGCCCAGCGTCCTCCGGCGAGAGTAGTCCATGGCACCTCATTAATTGGAGTCATGTTACTACGGTCGTGAGAGGATTGCAGGTACGGATTGCGAAGGCAACACAGGAAGGGGACTGGCGTAGGGTTAAAAACTTACAACGGAAACTGACCCACTCAACATGTGCGAAAGCATTGGCAGTACGTCGAGTGACAGAAAATCAGGGCAGCAAGACTGCTGGGGTTGATAAGGAGAAGTGGAATTCACCTCAAGCAAAATGGTCTGCAATCGGTCGACTGACGCGGAAAGGATATAAAGCGATGCCATTACGCAGAGTATATATCCCTAAAGCGGATGGGAAGAAACGCCCTCTGGGTATTCCAACCATGAAAGATCGCGCGATGCAGGCTCTGTTTCTGATGGCATTACAGCCAGTAGCGGAAACTACCGGTGATACGGGATCTTATGGATTTCGCATTAATCGGTCTACGGCAGATGCGATTACTCACTGTCATATGACGCTGAGTAAAGCAGGGTCACCCCGTTGGGTTATGGACGCAGACATCAAAGGATGTTTCGACCATATCAGTCACGACTGGTTACTTGAGAATATCCCAATGGATAAAGGGATATTACGCAGGTGGTTAAAAGCTGGGGTCGTGGACATGGGGCAGCTTAAAGCGACAGAGGAAGGGACGCCTCAAGGGGGAATTATCTCCCCTACATTGGCAAATATGGCATTGGATGGTTTAGAAAAGCAACTGGCGGAACACTTCGGTGCAAAAGGCAGTAGAGCTATTCGTCAAACTAAAGTCTATCTGATTCGATATGCAGATGATTTTGTCATCTCAGGGATCTCGAAAGAGTTGCTTGAACAGCGGGTTAAACCACTGGTGGAAGAGTTTCTTGCGAAGCGAGGACTCGTTCTTTCTGAGACAAAAACTAAAGTAAGGCATATTGAGGAAGGATTTGAGTTTTTAGGCTGGATGGTGAGGCGTTATAACGGACATATTCTTATCAAGCCTTCACGCAAGAATGTGAAAGCATTCTATAGAAATGTGAAGGACACGATAACAAAATATGGTTCACAGACGCAGGAAGTCTTAGTAAGAAAACTCAATCCGAAGATAAGAGGATGGACAAACTACCATTGTCATCAAGTCGCCAGTGGTGCGTTTTACCGGATGGATGCGCTGATATGGCGAGCCATCTGGCGCTGGGCAAGCCGTAGACATCCAATGAAAGGTAAGCGATGGGTGAAAAATAAATACTTTCATTCAGAAGCAAACCGTAATTGGGTGTTTGGTGTACGCATAATTGATGGTGACGGAATGAAATGGTTGAACTTGCGAATGGCAGGCGATACCAAGATTAAACGACACCAGAAAGTTAAGGCGGCATATAACCCTTATTTACCAGAATGGGAACTCTATGGTGAGGAACTCTACCGTAAACGGATGCTTGATAAATGGGCACACCGTAAGGGATGGCAAACACTGTATCGGGAACAGAAAGGTAAATGCGGGCTATGTGGAAAGCTGATGACGCAGGAAACAGGGTGGCATGATCACCATATAGTGTATCGGATGAATGGAGGGAGTAATGCACTAAGTAATCGTGTTCTACTACATCCAGTCTGCCATATACGCTTACATGCTCTTGATCTAAATGTAGTTAAGCCGACTCAATCACGAGTTAATAGGAAGGCTTGAGCCGTATGCGGAGAGATTCGCTTGTACGGTTCTTAGGGGGGCGGAGAGTAGTAATACTCTTCCGCCTACCCGACTTGTTTGCTGCTTATGCAGCATCGCAATTGGCATCAAAAACCCGCTTCGGCGGGTTTTTTGTGTTTTTATCCTCTGTTTTTCTGTTGTTTCAGGCATTTTATTGGCAAATCTTTAATCACCCGCCACAAACAGGCGAAGATCTGATAAACTAGCGAACTAATTTATGCTTGTCAGCAGTTAAGCGATGCGCTCAATTCAGGCAACAGTTGAAAACAACGCATCAGCACAGGTTGCAAGCGCCATGTTTACTGGCTAGTCGGCTGTGGTTGACTATTCGCAGTATCTTTTTGAGCAAAGTGGAGGTTTTCATGGCTGTCGCTGCCAACAAACGTTCGGTAATGACACTGTTTTCCGGACTCACTGATATTTTCAGTCACCAGGTACGTATTGTACTGGCTGAAAAAGGCGTTAGTGTGGAGATTGAACAGGTCGATATGGATAACCTTCCACAGGATCTGATTGATCTGAATCCGTATTGTACGGTACCGACTCTTGTTGACCGTGAGCTTACTCTGTACCAGTCCCATATTATCATGGAATATCTGGATGAACGTTTTCCCCACCCGCCATTAATGCCGGTTTACCCGGTGGCCCGTGGTGAAAGCCGTTTAATGATGCACCGTATCGAACAGGACTGGTATAGCCTGATGTTCCGGATCGAAAACGGTACGGCTCAGGAAGCAGATGATGCCCGTAAACAGCTGCGTGAACAGCTGCTGGCCATTGCACCATTATTCTCCCGTACGCCGTTCTTTATGAGTGAAGAATTCAGCCTGGTTGATTGCTATCTTGCGCCGCTGCTGTGGCGTCTGCCGTCCATGGGTGTTGACCTGAGTGGCGCAGGCTCGAAAGAACTTAAAGGTTATATGACCCGCGTATTTGAACGTGATTCTTTCCTGGCTTCCCTGACCGAAGCTGAACGTGAAATGCGCCTGCACTTCCGGGGTTGATTATGGAAATGACAGAAATGACGGCACGTCGTCCTTATCTGCTGCGTGCTTTCTATGACTGGTTACTGGATAACGATCTGACCCCGCATCTGGTGGTTGATATTAATCTGCCGGGAGTGATGGTTCCGCTGGAATATGCAAGGGACGGGCAGATTGTCCTGAATATTGCACCACGTGCGGTCGGTAATCTGGAACTGACTAACGAAGAAGTCCATTTTAATGCCCGCTTCGGCGGGGTGCCACGTCAGGTAGTGGTACCTATGATTGCTGTTATGGCTATCTACGCACGGGAAAATGGTGCCGGAACGATGTTTGAACCTGAACCGGCTTATGAGTCAGAAGAAGGAGCCGCCTCACAAATGGCTACTGCTGATCCTGTTATGTCTGTCATTGACGGTGATCGGCCGGATGAAGCTGAAGCTGTTGAGGCAGACACCGACGACGATAATGAGCCTCCTCAGCCTCCGCGCGGTGGTCGTCCGGCTTTACGGGTCGTGAAATAACCCGCGACATTCTGCTGATATCAACAGATATTCTCTGAAGCCGGCCATATTCCAGTATGGCCGGTTTTTTTATCCGGGCATAAGGACAGGGCTGCTGAGGGAGATGCACGGCTACGGTTCCTCTCTGCCATCTGTACAGCAGTATTTGACAGTAAAAACGGCTATTCAGGACGGGTCACAGGCAATAAAAAAAGGCACATGATTGTGCCTTTTCACATGAATACTCTGTATATGACTACACTTCGAGGAAGTCCATAATACCTTCAGCGGCTTTACGACCTTCTGCGATAGCGGTGACGACCAGGTCAGACCCGCGGACGGCATCGCCCCCGGCAAAGATTTTAGGGTTACTGGTCTGGAAAGGGTTATCACTGCCTTCAGCAGCAATGATCCGTCCCTGAGCATCAAGCTCTACACTGAAATCACTCAGCCATTCCATTTTGTGCGGACGGAAACCGAACGCCATAACTACCGCATCTGCCGGGATGATATGTTCCGAACCTGCGACAATCTCAGCCCGGCGGCGTCCGGCAGCATCCGGTGGTCCCATCTCGGTGCGGGCCATTTTCACGCCACAGACACGGCCATTGCCATTAATCTCCACCCCCAGAGGCTGCAGGTTAAACTGAAACTCTGCGCCCTCTTCACGGGCATTTTTAACTTCCCGTTTGGAGCCCGGCATATTTTCTTCATCACGACGATAGGCACAGATGACGTGACTGGCGCCCTGACGAATCGACGTGCGTACACAGTCCATCGCTGTATCACCGCCCCCCAGAACCACCACGCGTTTGCCCTGCATGGAAATATAGGGCTGGTCATCGAGAGCAGCGAAGCCCATGGTATGACGGGTATTGGCAATCAGAAATGGCAGCGCATCATATACTCCGGGGGCAGATTCATTTTCAAGCCCGCCACGCATTGACTGATAGGTTCCCACGCCGAGGAATACTGAATCATACTCGACCATCAGGGTATTCAGGTGAACATCACGGCCGATTTCTGTATTCAGCCGGAATTCAATACCCATCTCAGTGAACAATTCGCGCCGTTTTATCATCACTTCTTTTTCTAATTTAAAAGAAGGGATACCAAACGTCAGCAATCCGCCAATTTCCGGGTGACGATCGTATACCACGGCTTTAACACCGTTACGGGTCAGGACATCAGCACAGGCCAGTCCGGCCGGACCGGCACCGATGATAGCCACACGTTTACCTGTCGGGGTGACGTGTGACATATCCGGCTTCCAGCCCATTTCCATCGCTTTATCATTGATATAACGCTCAATGTTACCGATGGTGACAGCCCCAAACTCATTATTCAGCGTACAGGATCCTTCGCATAGTCTGTCCTGCGGGCATACCCGCCCGCAGACCTCAGGCAGGCTATTAGTCTGGTGTGACAAATCCGCAGCTTCCATGATCCGGCCTTCATTCGCCAGTTTCAGCCAGTCAGGAATATAGTTGTGAACCGGACACTTCCATTCACAATAGGGATTACCACAAGCCAGACAGCGGTCGGCCTGCGCTTTGACCTGGCCCTCAGAAAAGGGTTCGTAAATTTCTACAAACTCAATTTTCCTGATCTTCAGCGGTTTTTTTGGCGGATCAACGCGCTGCAAGTCGATAAATTGATAAACGTTCTGACTCATCGTGACCTCTTACTGCGCCTGAACCCGCAGCTCTGCTGCGGAACGACTGCGGTGACCCAGCAATGCTTTTACATCACTGGACTTAGGTTTTACCAGGGTGAATTTTGAAGACCACTGCGGCCAGTTGGCCAGCATTTCTTCACCACGGACCGATTGTGTGCACTGAACATGTTCAGTGATCAGTCCGCGCAGATGTTCTTCATGGATTGGCAGTTGCTCAACATCCAGCACTTCTACCAACTCTGTATTCACACGCTTGCGAAATTCACCGTCTTCATCGAGAACATACGCGAATCCACCGGTCATCCCGGCCCCAAAGTTGACACCGGTACGGCCCAGCACACAGACAATACCACCGGTCATATATTCGCAGCCGTTATCACCGATCCCTTCAACCACCGTAATTGCCCCGGAGTTACGAACCGCATACCGTTCACCTGCGCGGCCGGCGGCAAATAATTTACCGCCGGTGGCTCCGTACAGGCAGGTATTACCTGCGATGGTGGCCTCGGCACTGCGGAACGCCGATCCCATCGGCGGACGGATTGCCAGCAGACCGCCGGCCATACCTTTACCGACGTAATCGTTAGCGTCGCCTGTCAGGATCATTTCCAGTCCGCCGGCATTCCATACCCCGAAACTTTGTCCGGCAGTCCCGGCAAGGTGCACGCGGACAGGATCAGCAGCCAGGCCTTGATCACCGTGAATACGGGCGATAGCGCCGGATAACATCGCACCTACTGAACGGTCCGTATTGCGGATATCAAAGTAAAAGGTCTTACTTTGTCTCTGTTCAATAAACGGTAATGCCTGTTCCAGTAAGGCCTTATTTAACAACCCCTTATCGAATGGCGGGTTACTCTCAGTACAGTGCACCGCTTTACCGGGCATTGGCTCGGCGATTTTCAGCAGTGATGACAGGTCGAGCTTCTGTTGCTTCGCGGTAAATCCGTCCAGCTCTTTGAGCAGCTCAGTGCGACCAATCAGGTCGGTCAACCGGGTCACTCCCAGTGAAGCCATAATTTCACGGGTCTCACGGGCAATAAATTCAAAGTAATTGGTCACTTTGAACGGCAGGCCGTGATAGTGGTTTTTACGTAGTTTATCATCCTGAGTGGCCACACCCGTCGCACAGTTATTCAGGTGGCAAATACGCAAATATTTACAGCCCAGAGCAACCATCGGGCCGGTACCGAAGCCGAAACTTTCTGCGCCGAGAATCGCCGCTTTAATAATGTCCAGCCCGGTCTTAAGGCCGCCATCTACCTGCAGACGAATTTTATGACGTAAGCCATTCGCGACCAGAGCCTGCTGGGTTTCCACTAATCCCAGCTCCCACGGGCAGCCGGCATACTTCACCGACGTCAGCGGGCTGGCACCGGTACCGCCATCGTAACCGGCAACGGTAATAAGGTCGGCATAGGCTTTGGCGACACCTGTCGCAATGGTACCGACACCAGGCTCTGAAACCAGTTTGACGGAAATCATCGCCTGCGGGTTGACCTGCTTCAAATCGAAAATCAGCTGGGCTAAATCTTCGATTGAATAGATATCGTGATGGGGTGGCGGCGAAATCAGAGTAACACCCGGCACTGAGTAACGCAGTCTGGCAATATAAGGTGTGACCTTATCGCCCGGCAGCTGTCCGCCTTCTCCCGGTTTGGCCCCCTGAGCAACCTTGATCTGAATAACATCTGCATTCACCAGATAAGCGGGGGTGACACCGAAACGTCCGGAAGCTACCTGCTTGATACGTGAGACTTTACCGGTGCCGTAGCGTGCCGGATCTTCGCCACCTTCTCCGGAGTTAGAGAATCCGCCAATACTGTTCATGGCTTCTGCCAGGGATTCATGGGCTTCCGGACTTAATGCGCCAATCGACATTGCGGCAGTATCAAAACGTTTGTACAGCTCGCTGGCCGGTTCAACATCGTCAATGCTCAGTGTACTTGTTCCGGGTTGCAGCTGCAGAAGGTCACGGAAGGTTGCTACCGGGCGGTTATTTACCAGAGCCGAATACTGCTGATAATCGCTATATTCACCACTCTGTACTGCCTGCTGCAGCGTATTCACTACATCAGGATTATAGGCATGGTACTCACCGCCATGAACATATTTCAGCAAACCGCCATGATCCAGCGTTTTACGCTGCAGCCATGCCCGTTTCGCCAGGTTGACCAGGTCCTGTTGGAAGTCATCAAAACTGGCACCGGCAATACGGCTGGTAACATTCTGGAAGCACAGACGTGTCACATCCTGATGTAACCCGACCGCTTCAAAAAGTTTAGAGCAACGATAAGAGGCGATAGTCGAAATGCCCATTTTGGACATAATCTTATACAGCCCTTTATTTATCCCGTTACGATAATTCAGCATTACCGCGCGGTAATCTTTTGCGATCACCCGGCGGTCTGACATCTGTGCCAGAGATTCATAAGCCAGCCACGGGTAGACCGCTGTCGCTCCGAAACCAAACAACACGGCAAAATGGTGGGGGTCACGGGCAGACGCCGTTTCGACGATGATATTGGCATCACAACGCAGATTTTTTTCTACCAGCCGTGTCTGGACTGCACCGACAATCATCGGGGCCGGAACCGGCAGACGACCGGCACTGATCTGACGGTCAGAAAGCACCAGTAATACCGTCCCCTGGCGGACCAGCTCTTCGGCCTGGTCATTCAGCCGGTGAATGGCCTGTTCCAGAGTTTCGGTTTCAGGCTCAAAGGTACAGTCAAGGGTATCTGCACGGTAATATTTACCTTCCAGCGTGGTCAGCTGGGTAAAATCAGAATAGAGCAGGATCGGTGATTTAAAGCTGACCCGGTGCGCCTGGCCTTCTGCTTCACAAAAGACATTCATCTCCTGACCGATACAAGTCGCCAGTGACATCACGTGGTTTTCCCGCAACGGGTCAATCGGCGGGTTAGTGACTTGCGCAAATTGCTGGCGGAAATAGTCATAAATGATCCGCGGACGACTTGAAAGTACGGCAAACGGAGTATCGTCACCCATAGATCCGACGGCTTCCTGGCCATTTTCACCCAGTACCCGCAGTACAGTATCCAGTTCTTCGCTGCTGTAGCCGAATTGCTTGTGATAAGTCGCCAGCATGGCATCAGACAGCTGACGGCTGCCCACCTGTTGTTCAGAAAGCTCTTCGAACGGTACCAGGCGTTTAACGTTTTTCTCCATCCATTCTTTATAAGGATGGCGGCTTTTCAGGTCATTATCCGTTTCAGCGGAATGCAGGATTCGCCCTTCACGGGTATCAATTACCATTAATTCGCCGGGACCGACGCGACCTTTTTCGACCACTTCATCCGGCTGGTAATCCCAAATCCCGACTTCAGAGGCGCAGGTAATCAGTTTATCTTTGGTGATCACATAGCGTGCCGGGCGTAAACCATTGCGGTCCAGGTTACAGGCTGCGTAGCGACCGTCAGACATGACAATCCCTGCCGGGCCATCCCAGGGCTCCATATGCATGGAATTAAAATCGAAAAAGGCACGTAACTCAGGATCCATATCCGGATTATTCTGCCAGGCTGGCGGTACCAGTAAACGCATGGCACGAATCAGGTCCATCCCGCCACTCAGAAACAGTTCCAGCATATTATCCATTGAGCTGGAGTCTGAACCGGTTTCATTGACAAACGGCGCAGCGGCCTGCAAATCCGGGATCAGTGGTGTATTGAATTTATATGCACGCGCCCGAGCCCACTGACGGTTACCGGCAATGGTATTAATTTCGCCGTTATGTGCCATATAACGGAAAGGCTGCGCCAGCGGCCAGCGGGGCACTGTGTTGGTTGAGAAACGCTGATGGAAAAGGCAAATTGCTGATTCCAGACGTAAATCTGCCAAATCCAGATAGAAACGTGGCAGGTCTGCAGGCATGCACAACCCTTTGTAGATATTCACCTGGTTGGAGAAACTACAGACATAGAAATCACTGTCATTCAGTGCTTCAACCCGTTTTTCTATCCGACGGCGGGCCATATACAGGCGACGTTCCATATCCCGCGGACGCCAGCCTGCAGGGGCGTTAATAAAGACCTGCCGGATATCAGGTAACGAGGAGAGGGCAATTTCACCCAGTACGTCCTGATTGGTCGGTACTTCACGCCAGCCCGCGACAGAAAGCGTTTCGCGAACGAGTTCTTCTTCGACAATTTGACGGGCGGCACTGGCTTTAGCCTCATCGGTGCTGAAAAACAACATTCCGACGGCGTAGTTTTTCGCCAGACGCCAGCCTTTTTCTTCTGCGACGACGCGGAAAAAACGGTCCGGTTTTTGTAATAACAGTCCGCAGCCATCGCCGGTTTTACCGTCAGCCAGGATTGCACCGCGATGCTGCATTCTGGCAAGGGCGTGAATGGCAGTACGTACTACTTTATGGCTGGGTTCACCTTCTATATGGGCGATAAGACCAAAACCACAGTTATCCTTTTCAAGGGATTTATCATACAACATTTAGTGAACCTCCCCGGGCTCTATAGACCCTTATTATTCCGGCATTCAGACAGGCTCAGTGCAGGCGTAATAGTGAATGTGCGGGTTACGCGGACATTCGTTTTTCGCCCTTACAGCCAGGACTGGTTTCGTCGATGTGACAAGTGCCGGGAACTTGCTACAGGGAACCTCTGCTACTGCATAAATATGGCGGACAGTGGATCCGCACAGAAAGCTTCCAGTGGATTTCCAACTTATCGGGAAAGTTAAGTCAGGTCAAATAGTGGCGTTTTTTCAGTACCGGTCACTGATTAATAACTATCGTTATGATTATTATAGATTTATATCAGAGAGCTGTCGGCGGGCTCTGATATTACCAGCCAGTGAAGTGTGAGCTGTCTCACTATAGTGCGCTGCCCCTGAGCCTGCACCATGCTGGTGCCGGGGTAATTCTCAGCATAAAGTGCTGGAATATTAGGTAAACTCATATGATGTATCTGTTTTTTTTTATCAATGTTTTTTTGCATTCCCCCGGGCGGGATATTAATAAAATTAATCAACTCTTTCCTGATTATTGATTCATCAAATATGAATTTATATTTATCTTCGGGGCGGGGCGGTATACCCGGCGGTTGCGGCAAAGTATCAGTATGCCTCCGGAGGCGGCCATAATTAATCGCTAACTGTGATTGATCCCGGGGAATTTTCCGGCGTGTCTCTCAGGGCTGACAATTTAGGATATGATGAAGGTCATTGTCCGGGAGCGCGTTATGAAACAAATAAGACTGTTAGCACAATATTACGTGGATCTTATGGTCAAACTTGGCCTGATCCGTTTTTCATTACTTCTGGCTTCTGCGCTGGTCGTGCTGGCGATGATCGTTCAGATGGCGGTCACGCTGGTATTACAGGGCCGCGTAGAGAGTATCGATGTGGTCCGGTCGGTATTTTTTGGCTTATTAATTACCCCGTGGGCTGTCTACTTTTTATCTGTGGTGGTCGATCAGCTGGAAGACTCGCGTCAGCGCCTGGAAAGGCTGGTGGATAAGCTGGAAGAAATGCGCAAGCGTGACTTACAGCTTAATCAGCAATTGAAAGAAAATATTCAGCAGCTTAATCAGGAAATTAATGATCGTAAAAAAGCTGAGCTGGCCCGTGAACAGGTGATGGACAAACTCAGGGAGGAAATGGCAAGTCGTGAAAAAACCCAGATTGAGCTGGAGCAACAGTCGACTTTTCTGCGATCTTTTCTTGATGCTTCACCGGACCTGGTGTTCTACCGCAATATTGACCGCCAGTTTTCCGGCTGTAACCGTGCTGTGGAACTGCTGACTGGCAGAAACGAAAAGCAGCTGGTGGGACTGTCACCTAAAGATATTTATGATGCAGATACCGCCGAAAAGATACTTGAAACAGACGAGAAAGTGTTTCGTCACAATGTGGCTCTGACGTATGAGCAGTGGATACAATATCCCGACGGCAAAAAAGCCTGTTTTGAAATCCGTAAAGTCCCTTATTACGACCGGGTAGGTAAACGCAGCGGACTGATGGGCTTCGGTCGCGACATTACTGAACGTAAGCGTTATCAGGATGCGCTGGAAAATGCCAGCCGCGAAAAAACCACCTTTATCTCGACGATCAGTCATGAACTGCGGACACCTTTAAATGGCATTGTCGGTCTTAGCCGTATTTTGCTGGATACAGAGCTCAGTCAGGAACAACTTAATTATCTGAAAACTATCCATGTCTCAGCAATCACTCTGGGCAATATTTTTAACGATGTGATTGAAATGGATAAAATTGAACGTCGTAAAGTACAACTGGATAACCAGCCGATTGATTTCACCGGATTTCTCGCTGATCTGGAAAATCTCTCCGGGTTACTGGTTCAGCCGAAAGGGCTGAAATTTGTGATGTCAGCGCAACCTCCGCTACCGCAAACGATTATTGCTGATGGTACCCGGCTGCGACAGATTTTATGGAATCTTATCGGCAATGCGGTGAAATTTACCCGTCAGGGCGAGATTGTGGTCACGGTCGGTTATGACGAGCAACAGCAGCAATTGCGGTTCGACGTACAGGATTCTGGTATTGGTATCCCGCCCGATGAACAGGATAAGATCTTTGCTATGTATTATCAGGTCAAAGATCAGCATGGCGGTAAGCCAGCGACCGGGACCGGTATCGGTCTGGCGATTTCTCACCGTCTCGCTCAGGCGATGGGTGGCGATATCAGAGTACAGAGTGAACCGGGTGAAGGTGCCTGTTTCAGCCTGCAGATTCATGCACCGCAGGTGCTCGCGGCCGCGGAAGACAGTAATGAAGATGATATTTTACCGCTCCCGGCGTTGCATATTTTACTGGTTGAAGATATCGAGCTGAATGTCGTGGTGGCACGTTCGGTACTGGAGAAACTTGGTTGCAGTACCGAAGTCGCAATGACTGGCGCTGAAGCACTGCAAATGTTTGACCCGTCAGAGTTTGATATGGTGCTGTTAGATATCCAGTTACCGGATATGACTGGCCTGCAGGTCGCCCGTACCCTGCATCAGCGCTTCGCGGGGCAGCAGTTACCACCGCTGGTCGCCCTGACGGCGAACGTCCTCAAAGATAAGAAAGAGTACCTGGATGCCGGTATGGATGATGTACTGAGTAAACCGCTGTCAGTTTCGGCGTTAACAGCGGTTATCGGCCGATTCTGGAATCAGCATCAGCCATTAGCTGAACTCCCGGCCGACAACTCTTCTCACGCAGAAGAGGGGCACCTGGATATTGAGATGCTGGAGCAGTATATGGAACTGGTCGGCCCGCAGCTCATTCGCCAGAGCCTGGACATGTTTGAGAAGATGATGCCCGGTTACCTTGATGTACTGGATTCCAACATGATGGCCCGCGATCAGAAAGGAATTGCGGAAGAAGGGCATAAGATCAAAGGTGCTGCAGGTTCTGTCGGTTTAATACATTTGCAGCAGGTGGCTAAACAGATACAGACGCCGGAGTTACCCGCCTGGTGGGATAATGTTCAGGAATGGATTGATGAACTACGGCATGAGTGGCGTCATGAAGTCGCAATGCTCAGGCAATGGGTAAATAGCCGGGGAAAATAATCGCAGGAGCAGATCGCCGGAAAAAATGACCCCGGATAGACCGGGGTGCGCGAATATTGCGCCAACACCAGGGAAACAGTGACTCTGCCGGTTAAAAAGTGATCGTTATCGGGATGTATCCCGGCCGGCAGCAGGTATTGGTTTCTCAGCACCGCTACCTTAACAAAAACTGCGGTCACTTTGCTACAATTCATTAAGATTTGTGAAGTTGAAATGTTCTCATTGTGGATAATCTTACTGTTTACAAATCATCCATTGACGGGAAAATCACCGTGACCCTTGTGGATTTTCACGGTATGTATCTGCCTGCCGAATTACCAGTACAGTAAAAAATAACCAATAAAACCCTATATTTAAAGGTGTTTTTCCTGTTGCCGTTCCTTTTCATACTAAATTGTCTTATTTATACAAAAAAACAATAAGTAAGATAATTACAATCTAAGTATTCTGTGAATACAGATCAGCTTCTGTCACCTATTGGTGCAGTCGTGGCTATCCGGTCCGGTGATAAAAGAAAGGTCTGTAGGAAAATTTATCAGGCTGAAAGCATTTATCTTAAGTATAGTTGTGGCGGCAGGCGGTAATTTCTGTAAAGTCTGCGGATTGTTTTTTTTATGTTAACTATAGTGGTTGTTTGTAAAATTTGATGCAGATCAATACATAAGATAAATTTATACTTTATTTCGTGGTGAATATTAATGGAACCGATTCCTGTAATCACGGAAACACTGATACGGCAAGGGCTGCCACCTGAAAAATATCATTTTCACGTGGGTTTTTATCACGGCAGGCAGCCTAATCCGGACGGCAGACGATTAAAAAATTTATGAAAAAATCTGAATCAGGGCTACTCTGCAGGAGGAATCACTCGCAGAACGTACCCCGGGGACAATAATTGAAAACTCAGCATAATCCTCTAATGGTCAGGGTCAGACGTAAGCTGCTTTTCTTACTGTCAGGGATAATGGTAATTGCTGTCGCGGGGATCCTGCTATTTTCGGTGATACCGGTCCCCTTTTCTGCAGTGATGGCGGAACGCCAGGCCGGCGCATTATTGTCCGGCAACCTGTCTTACCGGGCCCGCTCTTCATGGGTCAGTATGGCGGATATCTCTCCCTGGATGCCACTGGCAGTGATTGCCGGCGAAGACCAAAAGTTCCCGAACCATTGGGGCTTTGATTTCGGCGCCTTGCAGTCGGTGCTGGACAGTTCCGGGCGGGGATCAATGCGCGGAGCATCAACACTTTCTCAGCAAACGGCTAAGAATCTGTTTCTCTGGGATGGGCGCAGCTGGGTGCGTAAAGGGCTTGAAGCCATACTGACGGCGGGTATTGAAACGGTCTGGAGTAAAAAAAGGATACTGACCGTCTATCTGAATATTGCCGAGTTTGGTCCGGGAATTTTTGGTGTTGAAGCGGCTTCGCAGGCGTACTTTCACAAACCGGCCAGTCAGCTCACCCGGCAGCAGGCAGCATTACTGGCGGCAGTATTGCCTAATCCGATTGTCTATCACGTCAGTGCGCCTTCTGCGTACACCCGTGAACGCCAGCAATGGATTTCACAACAGATGGGACAGTTGGGTGGCCTTGAATTTCTGAACAAATATCATCTGTACTAGTCTGCGGGCCCCCGCGAACTAATCTTCATCAAAACCGGCATTAAATAACTCAATGACAGCCTTAAGGACTTCAGCCTCCCCGGGGCCAGTGGCTTCAACTTCAATTTGCCCGCCCTGGGCGGAATCCAGCATAAGCAGGGCGATGACACTGCTGGCATCAGCTTCAGTACCTGATTCATTACGCAGGATCACTTCGGCATCATAGCTTTGTACCAGTTCGAATAACTTCATTGCCGGGCGGGCATGCATACCCAGCTTATTTCTGATTTCTACTGATTGTCTGACCGTCATGATTTTTTCTTTTCCAGTGTTCGATGGCGTGACTGAACATTTTTTCCCCGTGAACGGAAATAATCAGCCAGCTGTTCGGCAATATAAACAGAACGATGTTTCCCGCCGGTACAACCAATAGCTACCGTCAGATAACTGCGGTTATTGGTTTCCAGCATAGGTAACCATAGTTCAAGATAGCTGCGGGTCTGATAAATAAAATTGTGTACTTCTGTATGGCGATCAAGAAACGCAGCGACCGGGCGGTCCAGTCCTGTCAGAGGACGTAACTTAGGATCCCAGTGCGGGTTTGGCAAAAAGCGGACATCGAAGACATAGTCAGCATCGATAGGGATACCGTATTTAAACCCGAAGGATTCAAATACCATTGTGAGCTCCCGTTCCCGTTTGCCCAATAACCGTGCTCTTAACATTTCTGCCAGTTCATGTACCGACATTTCTGATGTATCGATAATCAGGTCTGCTCTGGTACGCAGGGGTTCCAGCAGATCGCTCTCTTCGTCAATGGCACTTTCCAGGGATAGATTTTTACTGGAAAGGGGGTGCAGGCGGCGGGTATCACTGTAGCGGCGGATCAGAGTATTTCGGTCGGCATCAAGAAACAACAACTGCGGAGAAAATTGTGCTGACAGGCGGTTAAATGCATCTTCAAAAATTTCCGGAGATTCCGGCATATTACGCACATCAATACTGACTGCGGCAGAAATATTGCGTTTCTCCAGCGATTTCGCCAGCTCCGGCAGTAAATCGACAGGTAAATTGTCGACACAATAAAAGCCCATATCTTCCAGGGCCCTGAGTGCAACAGATTTTCCAGACCCTGAACGACCACTTACGATCATCAGTACCATGATCCTTCTCCCGTAATTATCCCTGCAGTACAGGTTAATTTATTATTGTTTTTCGTCCGTATTATCCGGCTGTTCCATGATGATATTAAACAGCTCCTGATCACTCTGTGCGGCCCGTAACCGGCGACAGACAGTTTTGTCGGCCAGGCGTTTAGCGACCTGAGATAACGTATGTAAGTGCGTTTTGCACTGATCTGCCGGCACCAGTAATGCGAACAGCAGGTCTACTGGCTGATTATCGACCGCATCAAACGGAATAGGGTGTTCCAGCCGGATCAGTACACCTATGGTTCTCAGAGTATCTTCTTCCAGCTTACCGTGCGGGATAGCAATACCGTTACCGATACCGGTACTCCCCATTCTTTCGCGGTTGAGGATCGTTTCAAAGATAGCCTGGTGCGGCAGGTTCAGCTGTGTTGCTGCCAGTTCACTGATGATCTCCAGTGCACGCTTTTTACTCTGGCAATCCACATTATTACGGGTGCATTCCGGAGTAAGCACATTACTCAGTTCAAGTATCAGATCACTATTCATATTATTTCGCTTGCCGGTTTATCTGACCATTTTCATGGTGCCTGGCGGTTATTTGTCGCAGGCTGTTAACCCTGAAACGAATGACCGTTACCTTAGGTAGTGAACGAAAGCAGCCGCAGGCTGGCGTTAACTGCTTTCTTTTTATGGATACATCGATATAAAACCTGTCTCGTTTCACATCTGTTGCATGGGCGGGTCAACCGGCGCCGCCAATGACTGTTGTTGCCAGTGCATAAGCCCTGCTTCAGGGCATCAAAGCAACTGTTTCCGCTGGTTTGATGGCGGAATAGATAACGATTCACGATATTTAGCGACGGTACGTCTCGCAACCATAATACCCTGTTCCGATAACATAGAGGTGAGTTTACTGTCACTCAAGGGTTTTACCGGATTTTCTGACGAGATTAATTTTTTTACCAGCGCGCGGATAGCGGTTGATGATGCTTCGCCGCCACCTTCGGTGCTGACATGGCTGGAGAAAAAGTATTTCAGTTCGAAAATACCGCGCGGACTGTGCAGATACTTTTGGGTCGTAACCCGGGAAATCGTTGATTCATGCATCTCCACGGCCCGGGCAATATCAGCCAGAACCATTGGCCGCATATATTCTTCACCCTGCTCGAAAAATGCCTGCTGTTGCTCCACGATACAGCGTGATACCCGCAATAGAGTATCGTTACGGCTTTCAAGGCTTTTGATCAGCCAGCGGGCTTCCTGCAAATTACTGCGGATAAACTGGTTATCGCTGTCATTTCTGGCGCCACCACTCATTGCTGCATAATGCTGATTGATTCTTAGTTTTGGCAGACTGTCCGTATTCAGTTCGACCGCCCAGCGATTGGCAACTTTGCGCACCAGTACATCAGGAATAACGTATTCGGAGTCACCCGTATTAATTGACTGGCCGGGGCGGGGATCCAGAGACTGAATCAGTAACATGGCTTGTTTCAGCACATCATCTTTCAGGCGAGTAACACGCATCAGACTGCGGAAATCGTGACTCGCCAGTAAGTCCAGATGCTGGCTGATAATCAGACGGGCTTCTTCCAGCATCGGTGTATCAGGACTGAATTGTGACAGCTGAACCAGCAGACAGTCTTTTAAATCACGGGCACCTGCACCGACAGGGTCAAAGTGCTGGACCCGTTTCAGAACGGCTTCCACTTCTTCCAGACTGAGTTCGTCATCGCCAATACTCTCGAGAATATCCTCAAGCGGAACTGTCAGGTAACCGGTGTTATCAATGGCATCGATAATCGATGTTGCTATTGCCCGGTCCGTATCACTGAACGGGGTCAGTTCGGCCTGCCACATCAGGTAATCCTGCAGTGACTGGGTGGTTTCACCCTGGTAAACGGGCAGTTCATCATCCTGATAATCGGTGCCGGTACCTGAAGGCGTACCGGCGGTATAAATTTCATCCCAGGTGGCATCCAGAGGTAATTCTTCCGGCATCTCTTTTTGTTCTAATGCTTCGCGGGTATCCAGAGAAGCGGTTTCACCCGACTCCTCAGAATCAACTTCATTAAGTAACTCAGCCTGGTCCAGCAAGGGATTACTTTCCAGCGCGACCAGCAATTCCTGTTGTAACTCATGCGTGGAAAGCTGCAACAGTCGTATCGCCTGTTGCAACTGGGGGGTCATTGCCAGTTGTTGGCTGAGCCTGAATTGCAAACTTTGCTTCATAGTAAGAAGTGCATTTCCCGAAAAAAATTCAATAAGAACACATTAACAGAGTCAGAGCCGGAACTCTTCACCCAGATAAACACGTTTTACATGTTCATCTGCCAGAATTTCACCCGGAGTACCGTGAGCGATCAGTTTACCCTGGCTGACAATATAGGCGCGTTCACAGACTGCAAGGGTTTCACGGACATTATGGTCCGTAATCAGTACCCCGAGGCCGCTGTCCCGCAGGTGCTCAATAATCTTTTTGATATCAATGACCGAAATCGGGTCAACACCGGCAAAAGGTTCATCCAGCAGAATAAACTTAGGGTTTGCTGCCAGAGCTCTGGCAATCTCCACTCTGCGTCGTTCCCCCCCGGAGAGAGCCTGTCCCATACTGTCACGCAAATGTTCAATATGAAATTCTTCCATAAGTTCATTGGCGCGATCAGCCCGTTGTTGTGCATTCAGATCCTTACGGATTTGCAGCACGGCCATCAGGTTATCGTACACACTTAACCGCCGGAAAATAGAAGCTTCCTGTGGCAGGTAACCAATACCGAGCCTCGCGCGGGCATGCAGCGGAAGCAGACTGATATCTTCATTGTCGATAGTAATCTTACCGGCATCACGCGGTACGATCCCAACCACCATGTAAAAAGTGGTGGTTTTACCAGCTCCGTTAGGGCCGAGCAATCCGACAATCTCGCCTGACTTCACTTCCAGGCTGACATCTTCAACGACCCGCCGCCCTTTGTAAGCTTTCGCCAGATTCTGTGCAATTAAAGTCGCCATAACGATTATTGACTCTGTTTAGGATGTGCGGTGGTGTTATTGTTCTGCAACTCAGAAGGCATCAGGGTTGTGGTGACCCGTTTCTGCTGCCCCTGGCTGTAGGCCTGCATTTTCTGTTCTTTCACCAGATAGGTAATTCGATCGCCTTTAATATTACTGTTCAGCTGTTCGATATAGGCATTACCGGTAAGTTCAACCAGGTCTTTTGCCAGGTCGTAATGCAGTTTGCTGGCGCGGCCTTTGACCGGTTTGCCGTTATCCTGCATCTGGTAGAAAGTTGCCGGGGAGCCGAAAGCATCGACCAGTGTCTTCTGACTGTCTCCGCCTGGCCGGGTGACTACGACTTTGTCCGCCGTAATTTTGATGGAGCCCTGAGTGATAATGACATTACCGGTGAACGTGGCGACATTGCCCTGCATATCCATAGACTGGTTTTCTGAGGTAATGTTTACGGGTTTATCCGAGTCACCAGTCAGAGCCAGCGCGGGCAGGCTACAGCTCAGGAGTGTTGCCAGCACCAGCAACCTGAAGCTATTTTTTTTGGTTTTGAATTTCATAATCGGTTTTGACCTTTTCAATTAATTCGGCGGTTTTGGCCCGTAAATTGCCACGTAATTTCATTCCGGTGGACTGGAACCCCTGACCATACAAGGTGACCTGGTCATCAGAGGTAACATCCTGAGTGACCAGATTCACCTGCGCATTATCTGTAATGATACGTTCAATCTTTGCATCTGCATTCAGGGCGTTAACTTCAACATGACCATAAAGATACAGCATCCGGTTTTTAGTTAATTTTGCTTTATCTGCTTTTACCGACCAGGCAGGGGCTTTTTGCTGATCGTAAGTGGTCATCACCGGATTATCGAACCAGCTGACCTGCGGGGTATCAAAATATGACACTTTGTCGGAATCGAGCTTATATGCCAGCCCGCCTTCCGGGTTGTAGGCCACAGTGTCAGAGGTAGCGATGGTATAGGTCGGACTCTGATCGTCCTGCACCACCGAAGAAGGCGGGGTATCCTGGTTTGTCAGGTTCCAGCCAATCAGTACTACCGCAATAATTGCCAGCAGAAGGGTAATCCAGCGCCTGCTTGTACTCATATTGATAACCCTTTGGCATCCTCAAATTTATTTTGTGCCATTAAAATAACATCACAAATCTCACGCACCGCACCACGTCCGCCATTAATACGGGTGACGTAATCGGCACGCTGAATTAACAACGGATGGGCATCAGCGACCGACACACTGAGTCCTGATCTTTCCATTACTGGCCAGTCAATCAGGTCATCCCCGATATAGGCAACCTGTTCCGGACTGAGGGACAGTTTATCCAGAAGGTCGGCAAAGGCCAAAAGCTTATCTGACTGGCCCTGATACAAATGTCTGATGCCGAGCGTCTGGCAGCGGTCTTCCAGAAGTCCGGCTTTTCTGCCGGTGATAATAGCAACTTCAACATTATTGGTTAACAGACAGCGAATACCATAGCCATCACGGACGTTAAATGCTTTCAGCTCTTCACCATTATTTCCCATATAAATCAGGCCATCAGACATTACCCCATCGACATCGCAAATCAGTAATTTTATTTTTTCAGCACTGGCCATGATCTGCGGGCTGACAGGCCCGTAGCATGTATCAATGGGGAGTTTATCTTTCATCTCGCTTTCCCTCTCAGACAACACCGGCACGCAACATATCGTGCATATGTATCACACCCACAAGACGATTGTTATCGGCAACCAGCAGTGAGGTTATGTTTTTGTTTTGCATTATATTTAATGCATCGACAGCCAGAATTGTCGCTGGCACGCGGATCCCGCCGGGTGTCATCACCTCAGCAATCGGGGTGGACTGGAAATTAATATCCATATCAATGACCCGCCGCAGGTCACCATCTGTAAAAATACCGGCAATGGTCATATCGTCTTCCGTAATCACTGTCATACCCAGTTTTTTGCGGGTAATTTCCAGTAAGGCATCGCGCAGGGTCGCATGGCGCGACACACAGGGGATTTCGTCTCCTGAATGCATCACATCACTGACATGCAATAACAGTTTACGCCCCAGAGCTCCGCCGGGATGAGACAACGCAAAATCTTCGGCGGTAAAGCCCCTGGCTTCCAGCAACGCGACGGCCAGGGCATCACCCATCACCAGGGTGGCGGTAGTGCTGGTCGTCGGGGCCAGCCCTAGCGGACAGGCTTCCTCAGGAACTTTGACTGTCAGGTGCAAATCGGCTGCTTTTCCCATCGCACTTTCCGGCCTGCTGCTGATACAAATCAGGGTGATATTGAGGCGCTTAATCACCGGGATCAGTGCCAGAATTTCATGTGACTCACCACTATTGGAAATAGCAATCACCACATCGTCACGGCCGACCATCCCCAGGTCACCGTGACTGGCTTCGGCCGGATGAACGAAGAAAGACGGGGTCCCGGTACTGGCAAAGGTGGCAGCCATTTTGCGGGCAATATGGCCCGACTTGCCCATCCCCATCACGACGACTTTTCCCTGGCACTGGTATAGTATTTCACAGGCACGGGAAAAGTCTGCATTAATGTATTGTTCCAGTTGCGCAAGACCTTCACGCTCGATACGCAGAACTTTCCTGCCTGCTTCCTTAAAATCAAAACCGGTAGTGGGTGATTGATCAGACATTTCAGCGCGTCCTTTTAAAAATCATTAATCATCGGGCAAAACCAGAGTATGGCGACCCAGATAAAAAATCCGCAGAGTAAAACAGCGCCGGTCAGCCTGCCGATAGTCCGGTTTTTCTTCAGGCAAATCAACGCAAAAACAGTACTGACGCCCAGCATAATCCAGTAATCACGGGAGAATGCATTGCTGTCGATACTGCCGGGAGAGACTAATGCCGGCAGCCCTAAGACAATCGCGGTATTATAAATGTTAGCACCCAACAGGTTGCCGACGGCAATATCCCCTTCACCTTTCAGAGTACCGGCAATAACGGTGGCAAGCTCGGGCAGGCTGGTACCGATGGAGATAAAAATTAATGCCATCACTAATTCACTGATCCCCAGATAATCGCCGACCACTGTCGCATTATCGAGGATCATCCCTGTTGCGACCGGTAATAATACCAGAGCGACCCCAAGCCAGAGGAAAGCGACTGTATTACCGGCATCTTCGCCGGGTAATTCTGCGACCTGTTCGCGTGTCAGCTGGTCTCCGGTGGATGCCTGAGTTTTGCCCGCGATACGGAGAATACCCCACAGATAAACCACTGCCATGACTAACAGGCAGGCACCTTCGGTGCGGGTCAGCATATTATCGGCTAATAATAACCCGCTGAGTAATGTGACCAGTAACATCAGTGGCAGTTCACGGCGCAGCAGAGCAGAGTGTATTTTCAGAGGATGGAGTAATGCGGCACCGCCGAGGATCAATAATATATTAGTGATATTTGACCCGAGAGCGATCCCCACGGCAAAATCCCGCTGACCATGCTGTGCGGCGGACAGTGAAAGTATGATTTCCGGTAATGAGGTGCCGATACCGACGACAGTCATCCCGATTATCAGGGGCGGGATCCCCAGCGTCCGGCAAAGAATAGATGCGCTAAAAACAAGACGGTCTGCGCCATAGGCCAGCAACAGTAAGCCGAGAACCAGCAGAACAATAGCGACAAGCATGGGAATTCCTTTGCCAAAAGCCCGTAATACAGCCTGACTGCATCACAGTAAAAAGTAAGATCAACAGTAAACAAACGATGATTTTGACTGCCGAAACGTGAAAAGTAAATTTTATGACGGAATTACACAAAAACAGCCTGTAATTTTCTGTAAAAATGACAAGATGCCCTTCTCCGTACTGGCATCATAGATAACTAAAATTCCCGGTCACCTGTGAGGGGTTAACATGGTCCAGCAACAAAAAGGTTTGGTTGAAATCCGGGGAATGAGCTTTTCCCGCGGATCCCGAAAAATCTTTGATGACATTTCTTTAACGGTGCCTGAAGGAAAAATTACTGCCATTATGGGGCCTTCCGGTATCGGTAAAACCACCTTATTACGTCTTATCGGTGGTCAGTTACAGCCGGATAACGGAGATATTTTCTTTCATAATGAAAATATTCCTAGCCTGTCACGTAGTAAGCTGTATGAAGTCCGCAAGAAAATGAGCATGCTGTTTCAGTCAGGGGCACTCTTCACGGATTTAAGTGTATATGAGAATGTGGCCTGGCCATTGCGGGAACACACCTCTCTGCCGCCGGCACTTCTGCACAGTACCGTGATGATGAAACTGGAAGCTGTCGGGTTACGGGGGGCAGAAAAACTGACTCCGGCTGAACTGTCCGGGGGCATGGCGAGGCGTGTTGCCCTGGCCCGTGCTATTGCTCTTGAGCCGGAACTGATTATGTTCGATGAACCATTTGTCGGTCAGGACCCTATTACTATGGGGGTGTTGGTGAAGCTGATTGATGAACTTAATCATGCTCTGGGGCTGACCTGTATTGTGGTTTCCCATGATGTACCTGAAGTTCTCAGTATTGCGGATTATGCTTATATCGTGGCGGGCCAGCATGTGATTGCCCAGGGAGACGCGGCAGAGTTACGGAAAAATACGGATCCACGTGTTCGGCAGTTTATTGATGGTCATGCGGATGGCCCGGTACCTTTCAGGTATCCGGCCGGTGATTATCTCACCGATTTGCTTAGCCCCGGGAGACATTAAATTCATGTTGTTGAAAGCATTAGCATCATTAGGGCGCTGGGGGATCCAAAGCTGTGCGTCATTCGGACGTGCAGGCGTCATGTTGTTCCATGCCCTGGTGGGGAAACCGGAATTTGCAAAACACAGTCGGCTGGTGGTGAAACAACTCTATAGTGTCGGTGTGCTTTCTCTGTTGATCATCCTGGTATCGGGCCTGTTTATTGGCATGGTGCTGGGGTTACAGGGATACCTGGTCTTGCAAACCTACGGCGCGGAAACCAGTCTCGGTATGCTGGTCGCGTTATCGTTATTACGTGAGCTGGGACCGGTGGTGACGGCGTTATTATTTGCCGGCCGGGCCGGTTCAGCACTGACCGCCGAAGTCGGGCTGATGAAAGCGACCGAACAGCTGTCGAGTATGGAGATGATGGCTGTCGATCCTCTGAGACGGGTAGTGGCACCCCGGTTCTGGGCCGGGGTCATCAGCATGCCGTTGCTGGCGATTATGTTTACGGCGGTAGGGATTGCCGGTGGCGCACTGGTCGGTGTCAGCTGGAAGGGCATTGATGCGGGGTTCTTCTGGTCGGCGATGCAGAGTGCCGTCGATTTCCGTATGGATATTGTTAACTGTGTCATCAAGAGTATTGTTTTCGCGATCGCCGTTTCATGGATAGCACTCTTCAATGGCTATGATGCGGTGCCGACTTCTGAAGGTATCAGTCGTGCGACGACACGAACCGTAGTTCATTCGTCTCTTGCCATCCTTGGGTTAGATTTTGTGCTGACAGCACTGATGTTTGGGAATTAACGCAATGCAAAGTAAAAAAAGTGAAATCTGGGTAGGTATTTTCCTGTTACTGGCGCTGGCCGCGGCGCTGTTTCTTTGTCTGCGTGTCGCTGACCTTAAATCTTTTGGTACCGAGCCGACATGGAAACTGTATGCCACTTTCGACAATATCGGCGGTCTGAAGGTCAGCTCTCCGGTAAAAATTGGCGGGGTAGTTATCGGTCGTGTCACCAATATTTCTCTGGACGACAGTACATTATCCCCGAAAGTTACCATGGCGATTGATGATGCTTATGCCGGAAAAATCCCTGACACCAGTTCGCTGGCTATCCGTACCCAGGGCCTGCTGGGGGAACA
This sequence comes from Tatumella sp. JGM130, assembly GCF_018257525.1. NCBI lineage: Bacteria > Pseudomonadati > Pseudomonadota > Gammaproteobacteria > Enterobacterales > Erwiniaceae > Tatumella > Tatumella sp. JGM130. Next base: position 70,308 of record NZ_JAERJS010000007.1, read on the forward strand.
ATTTCTGGCGCTTAATCTGGGCTTTAATGACCCGGATTTAGGATCTTCGATCCTGAAAAATGGCGATACTTTACGTGATACCAAATCAGCCATCGTACTTGAGGACCTGATCGGCCAGTTCCTGTATAAAAACGGCAACAGTAGTAGTGATAAGAGTTCACCGGCAGGTGCTGACAGTTCGTCTGCAGCAGTACCGGCCCATTAAGAGGATAAGTTTATGTTATTTAAGCGTTTAATTATGGCAGCATTGCTGGTTATTCTGCCTGTTGCGGCATCACAGGCAGCAGATTCTGTCGATCAGAGTAATCCTTACACACTGATGAATCAGGCTGCGGCGAAAACCTTTACCCGTCTGAAAAATGACCAGGCAAAAATCAAACAAAATCCTGACTATCTGCGTGATGTGGTACGTGAAGAGCTGATGCCTTATGTCCAGGTAAAATATGCCGGTGCATTAGTGCTGGGACGTTTCTACAATGAAGCAACCCCTGCACAGCGCGATGCGTATTACAAAGCATTTGGTGATTATCTGGCACAGGCTTACGGGCAGGCGCTGGCGATGTATCACGGTCAGACTTATCAAATCGAGCCGGCACAGCCGCTGGGTAATGCCAATATTGTCGCTATCCGCGTCACTATCATTGACCCGAATGGACGTCCTCCGGTTCGTCTGGATTTCCAATGGCGTAAAAATACCCGTACCGGTGCCTGGCAGGCCTACGATATGGTGGCAGAAGGTATCAGTATGATCACCACTAAGCAGAATGAGTGGGGTGATCTGTTACGGACTCAGGGTATTGACGGATTAACCGCGCGGTTAAAAACCTATGCAGCACAGCCGATTACTCTGGGTCAGCAAAACTGATGAATGCTGAACTCCACTGGCAGCAACAGGCTGCTTCGCTGCGGCTGACCGGAAAACTGGATCATGAAACTTTGCTGCCGTTGTGGGAACAACGCGATACGGTAATGCAGGGGATCAGTGACATTGATCTTTCCGGTCTGGAGCGGGTCGACTCATCCGGACTGGCACTGCTGATCCATTTGCAGGATATTGTCCGCCGCCACGGAGCAGTGCTGACATTCACGGGGATATCTGACAAATTACAGTCATTAATCACTCTGTATAATCTGCAACATATTATTGTTTCTTCTCAGGAAACCCCCTGACCTCAGCCTTTTCCCTCTCAGGCCCCCGGCAGTCACGGGGGCTTTTGTGTATTTAAGATAATGCCACTTTCTAATAAGATATGGGCTGATTATTATTATCGGAAGCTAAAAGCAATGGAAAATAATGAGATTCAGGCAGTCCTGATGCAGGCACTGTCGCTGGACGAAGTACATGTCAGTGGTGATGGCAGCCATTTCCAGGTGATCGCCGTCAGTGATATTTTTGAAACCATGAGCCGTGTGAAAAAGCAACAGACCGTCTATGCTCCGCTGATGGAGTATATCGCGGATAACCGTATTCACGCGGTATCAATTAAGACCTATAGCCCGGCTGAATGGGCCCGGGATCGTAAACTGAGCGGCTTTTGAGCCTGTTAGTCAGGTAAACGCAGGCCGGCAGGTCAGTACCTTTTATAAATGCTAATTGAGATCGGTGTTAATGGATAAATTTCGAGTGCAGGGTCCGACCCGCTTAAGTGGTGAAGTTACCATTTCCGGAGCAAAAAATGCAGCGCTGCCGATTCTGTTCGCAGCTTTACTGGCTGAAGAACCAGTAGAAATCAACAATGTCCCTGAATTGCGTGACATTGATACGACCATGAAATTACTGGGTCAGCTGGGTGTGAAAGCCACACGTAATGGCGCTGTTCATCTGGATGCCAGCGAGGTTAATATTTTCTGTGCTCCTTATGACCTGGTAAAAACCATGCGTGCCTCAATCTGGGCTTTGGGTCCGCTGGTGGCTCGTTTTGGTCAGGGTCAGGTCTCTTTGCCTGGTGGCTGTGCGATTGGTGCCCGTCCGGTCGACCTGCACATCAGCGGACTGGAACAGCTGGGTGCTGAGATCAGACTGGAAGAGGGCTATGTTAAAGCCTCTGTCGAAGGCCGCCTGAAAGGCGCGCATATTGTCATGGATAAAGTCAGTGTCGGCGCGACAGTGACAATTATGACTGCCGCGACCCTGGCGACCGGTACCACCGTGATCGAAAATGCTGCCCGTGAGCCGGAAATTGCCGATACTGCCGGTTTCCTGAATGCCATTGGCGCAAAAATCAGTGGTGCCGGTACCGACAGAATCACCATTGAAGGGGTTGAACGTCTGGGGGGAGGCAGTTATGAAGTAGTTCCTGACCGTATCGAAACCGGCACCTTCCTGGTCGCGGCGGCCATTTCCGGCGGTAAAGTGATTTGCCACAAAACCCGTCCGGACACCATGGATGCGGTACTGGCAAAATTACGGGAAGCCGGTGCGGATATCGCTACCGGTGAGGACTGGATCAGTCTCGATATGCACGGACGTCGTCCGAAAGCGGTGAATATTCGTACTGCACCGCATCCCGGTTTTCCGACGGATATGCAGGCCCAGTTTACCCTGCTCAATCTGGTTGCCGAAGGCACCGGAGTCATTACTGAAACCATTTTTGAAAACCGTTTTATGCACATCCCTGAACTGATTCGGATGGGTGCCCATGCTGAGATTGAAAGTAATACCGCGATTTGTCACGGTACGGATAAACTTTCCGGTGCCCAGGTGATGGCAACAGATTTACGTGCCTCAGCGAGTCTGGTGCTGGCGGGCTGTATCGCCGAAGGTGAAACCCTCGTTGACCGTATTTATCATATTGATCGTGGCTACGAACGTATAGAAGATAAACTGCGTGCGCTGGGTGCAAATATCGAGCGTGTACGCGGCGAAGAAGACGCTTCTCAGGCTGAATAATCCGTTACCGGACCATCAGCTACAAGGCCTGTTGCTTATGCACAGGCCTTTTTTATCGCCGCAGAAAATTACGCTGGCGGGAGATGCGGTTGCTGATTACGTGGCAGACGACGCATCAGTTTTTCTCTGTCCAGTAATTCATGGGTTACCGGATGGTAATAACGGCTGGGCCAGATTTCGGCAGGATGGATGTCAATTGCTTTGGCTATCAGCCATTCGCCTTTAGGCCATGGGCGGGATAAGGCATTAGCCAGTGTTGAAGAACTGAGTCCGGCATTTCGCGAGACAGCGGCCAGAGAGGTACCTTTCTTTCTCAGGGCAGCAATAATATCGGCAGTATGCCAATCCTTTTTCAGCGTATTCATCTTATTCTCCTTTTCAGATGCCGGTAATACTCTCCGGGATATCACACCATTTAACGCGATAAAATTACATTGTTTATGGCAACAGATATAGCAAAAAACGACCAATTATTTCATAAAAATTATCTAAAAAGCGCTAAATTACTACGGTGGTCGCAAATATGAAGAAAAGAACGCTGAAATCATCCGAAAATCAGGCGTCAGGGATCACAGGCAAAGCAGGGTAAGAAAGGATGGAGGCAATATGGGCTTATCGCCGGATCGTTATCCGGCGATATAACACAGAAGGATCCGGCTGCAGAAAAGAGTGATCCGTCGGGGGAGATCAGTGATCGCGCTGTACTGACATGTGTGCCAGAGATTCTAACGCTTCGCGCCACGGGCTGGCAGGCAGCACCTGTAATGCGCGAATCGCCTTATCGGCTTCGGCTTCAGCACGTTGACGGGTCCAGTTTAAGGAACCACATTGCTGCATGGCCTCCTGTACCTGATCTAACAGATGCCGGCCATTACCTTGCTCGATCGCCTGACGGATCATGGCAGATTGTTCAGGAGTACCATGTTGCATCGCATGTAATAATGGCAGGGTAGGTTTCCCTTCACTCAGGTCGTCGCCGACATTTTTACCCAGGGCGATATTGTCAGTACTGTAGTCGAGTAAATCATCGATCAGCTGAAAGGCTGTACCAATATAACGGCCGTAATCGCGCAATGCCTGTTCCTGTCCGGCGGTGGCATCAGCCAGAATTGCAGACGTCTGGGCCGCAGCTTCAAATAAGCGCGCCGTTTTACTGTAAATCACCCGCATATAGCTTTCTTCGGTAATATCCGGATCGTTACAGTTCATTAGCTGCAGAACTTCGCCTTCGGAGATCACATTCACCGCTTCAGACATCAGTGCAAGGATCTTTAACGATCCCAGGCTGGTCATCATCTGAAAAGCACGGGTGTAAATAAAATCGCCGACCAGTACGCTGGCAGCATTACCGAAAGTCGCATTCGCAGTCGCTTTACCACGGCGCATATCTGATTCGTCCACCACATCATCGTGCAGCAGGGTAGCGGTATGGATAAATTCAATCAGTGCTGCGTTCAGCACATGCTGGTCGCCCTGATAATTAAGTGCTCTTGCTGACAGCACTGCAATCATCGGACGAATACGTTTGCCGCCGCCGCTGACGATGTAATGGCCCAGTTGGCTGATAAGCGCAACATCGGAATCAAGCTGGTCAAGAATGGTCTGATTGACGGCCGCCATATCAGCGGAGGTGATTTCTGTAATTTGTTCTAAGTTCATACGTCTGTTCAGTTTTGACTCGGTTTTAGCCATCATATGGCCGTTTAAACAGGAGTGTCCAGATAGTTTGTATCGGCGTATATCTGAATAAATTTCTCTGTCGGCAGTAGCGGCAGCTCCCGGCAAGATCAACAAACGCCAGTGAACTACGAATGAAGCCTATTGTACTGGAAATTTGGTTACAGGAAACACCCGGCTGTGCCCTGTGTTTTTTTTCTGCAATACCCTGCAAAGGAGACTTGTCTTCTGCCTGATATTTGCGTAGAATTCGCGCCCTATTGTGAATATTTATAGCGCCGCCTGATTTAATCATAAGGGCTAGCGCAGAAGCGGAGTTTTATATGTACGCGGTTTTCCAAAGTGGTGGCAAACAACACCGAGTTAGCGAAGGTCAGACCGTTCGCCTGGAAAAGCTTGATATCGCAACCGGTGAAACTATTGAGTTTGACCAGGTTCTGATGATTGCCAACGGCGAAGAAGTTACCATTGGTGCTCCACTGGTTTCAGGTGGTGTTATCAAAGCTGAAGTCGTGGCTCATGGTCGTGGTGAGAAAATTAAAATTGTTAAGTTTCGTCGCCGTAAACACTATCGTAAGCAGCAGGGTCACCGTCAGTGGTTCACTGATGTGAAGATCACTGGCATCAGCGCTTAACAGGAGATTTGACAAATGGCTCATAAAAAGGCTGGCGGCTCCACACGTAACGGTCGCGATTCCAACGCAAAACGTCTGGGCGTTAAACGCTTCGGCGGCGAAACTGTACTGGCAGGCAGCATCATCGTTCGTCAGCGCGGAACCAAATTCCATGCAGGCAACAACGTAGGTTGTGGTCGTGACCACACCCTGTTTGCAACTGCAACTGGTCAGATCAAATTCGAAGTTAAAGGCCCGGACAACCGTAAATACGTCAGCATCGTTGCTGAGTAAGGTTGAAAGGTCCTGACAGTATAATCACTGTCTGACTTAACGAATTAAAGCCCCGCAGCTTGTGCGGGGCTTTTTACATTCTGCTGTCATACCCACACTAAATCCCCGCGTACCTCAGCAGAATGCTGTACACTGGACAGATAAAATACTGAATACTGATATCACTGGCATCCATGCCGGTATTATCCGCCGCCGGTCAGCAGAGTCGACCCTGGCGGGCCCGTTTGCAGGACCGTTGTCTGTGCAGGCGAAAGAGTGACGGAGAAGAGAAATGAAGTTTGTTGATGAAGCGACAATTCTGGTGGTCGCAGGCGATGGCGGTAATGGCTGTGTCAGCTTCCGCCGCGAAAAATATATTCCGCGGGGCGGTCCTGATGGTGGTGACGGTGGCGATGGCGGTGATGTCTGGCTGCTGGCTGACGAAAACCTGAATACCCTGATTGATTACCGCTTCGAAAAAGCCTTCCGCGCCGAACGTGGCCAGAATGGCCAGAGCCGTGACTGTACCGGCAAACGTGGTAAAGATGTCATTGTTAAAGTCCCGGTCGGTACCCGTATTATCGACCAGGATACAGGCGAAACCATGGGTGATATGACTCGCCATGAACAGCGTCTGATGGTCGCGAAAGGCGGCTGGCATGGCCTGGGTAACACCCGCTTTAAATCTTCTGTTAACCGTACACCGCGTCAGAAAACCATGGGTACCGAAGGCGAAAAGCGTGACTTGTTACTGGAGCTGATGCTACTGGCAGATGTCGGTATGCTGGGTCTGCCAAATGCCGGTAAATCAACCTTTATCCGTGCCGTTTCTGCGGCTAAACCCAAAGTCGCTGACTATCCGTTTACCACTCTGGTTCCCAGCCTGGGTGTGGTGCGTATGGATCATGAGCAGAGTTTTGTCGTGGCAGATATTCCGGGACTGATCGAAGGTGCTGCGGACGGCGCCGGTTTAGGGATCCGTTTCCTTAAACACCTTGAACGCTGCCGGGTATTATTACACCTGATCGATCTGGCACCGATCGATGAATCTGATCCGGTAGAGAACGCGCGTATTATTCTGGCTGAGCTGGAAAAATATAGCGATAAGTTATACCAGAAGCCACGCTGGCTGGTATTTAACAAAACCGATCTGCTGGATAAACAGGAAGCTGAAAGCCGTGCTAAAGCCGTTGCCGAAGCACTGGGCTGGGATGATAAGTATTATCTGATTTCTGCGGCCAGCCGTGATGGCGTGAATGCGCTGTGCTGGGACGTGATGAGCTTTATTAACGCGAACCCGAAAGAAGCAGAGAAAGAAGAGCAGAAGCCGGAGAAAGTCGAGTTTATGTGGGACGACTATCACCGTGAAACGCTGGAAAATAATGCTCAGCCAGCAGAAGAAGAAGATGACGATTGGGATGACTGGGACGAAGATGATGATGAAGGTGTGGAGATCATCTATCAGCGTTGATCCTTAAGGATCTTAACCCCTTTTCAGTCATAGCCGGAGCAAGACTCCGGCTTTTTTGTACCTTTAGCCTAACACCGACACTGTCAGCCTGGCAGTACAGCACAGCTTACCTTTACTGTTACGGATCTCGGTCTGCCAGACTTGTAACTGTGCACCAATATGCAGCGGATGACAGTTTGCATACACCAGTCCTTGTGAAACGGCGCGATGGTGGCTGGCATTGACTTCAATACCGACGACGCTTTTCCCTTCTTCGGTGGCGAGATAAGCCGCCACTGAGCCCATCGACTCGGCCAGAACCACCGATGCCCCGCCATGTAATAATCCGAATGGCTGCCGGGTCCGCGGGTCAACAGGCATTGTCGCTTCCAGATGCTGTTCACCGATAACGGTAAACTCGATCCCTAAGTGGCTGACCAGACACTGTTGTCCGAGGGCGTTCAGTTCATCCGGAGTCATTATCCGCTTCCAGAACCGTGACATATTCTCAGGCCCCCAGGGTGGCTCCGCCATCGACGACGATATCCTGTAATACCACATGACTGGCCTTATCGGAGGCCAGGAACAGAATCGTATCGGCTATTTCCTGTGGCCGGGCGATCTTCTTCAATGGGATCCCCAGCTTAAACTGCTCCGGAAAGCCATCAATAGTCTGCTGCTCGGCCTGTGGCGTTTTCCACAGACTGCGCTGCATTTCTGTGTCAGTTGAACCCGGAGAGACGATATTACAGCGCACGCCATAAGGTGCCATTTCCAGACCCACCGTCAGACATAAACTGCGTAATGCCGCTTTAGATGCTCCATAAGCGGACATCCCCAGCCGCGGCGCATGGGCAGAATTAGAGGCTACTGTGACTATCGCGCCCCGCTGTTGTTTGCGGAATACAGGTAATGTCTGCTGAAACAGGTTAAATGCGCCGCCGGCATTAACGCTGAGACACTGTTGCCAGTTTTCAAACGAAATCTCATCTGTTGCACCGGTCCGCAGGATCCCGGCAGCGTTGATCAATATATCCAGTTGTGGCTGTTGATGAAGTAATGCCTGGCAGGTTTGTCTGACCTGTACCGGATCGGCGACGTTCAGTAGCTGGCAGGTAAACGGGTAGTTGTGCTGATCAAATTTAATATCAAAAGCCGTCACCGTGGCACCAGCCTGGTGAAAAGCCAGCGCGGTATGATAACCAATCCCCTGGCCCGCACCGGTTACCCAGACCTGTTTCCCCTGAAATTCCGGTGAGTGGCTCATTGCTGTTCTCCTGCCAGTAATCTCCACCAGCCATCAATAGATGCATTTCTGGCCAGAGCCACAAAATCAATCTCCGGGCGTGCCATTCGCCAGCGTGCAGCCAGTGCCATAACTCTCACGGAGTCCAGGCCGTAGTCTGTCAGGTTCTCATCATCTTCCGGCTGATCGTCATCCTCAAGTAAAGGTAACACCATAGCCCGTAAGGCGGCTTTACTTTCCGGCAATAAAATAAGCTCATTACAGGTAACCACTTTTCCGCAGCGGCCGGCAGTATATTTCAGCGCCATCAGATGTTCTTCCCGGCTGAAGTCCGCCAGTGCATCGGCTACCATAAAGGGTTTTATATTACGCATAAAGGCATCTGTTGCTGTCGTCAGGCAGCCAATATGGGCATATACCCCGGTAATTATCAGCTGATCCCGCCCGGCATTTTTCAGTTGCTGTTCAAGATCTGCACGGTGGAAAGCGCTGTACCGCCATTTGGTCAGCACCTTGTCGTGTTCGCCAGGGGTCAGTGCATCAGTAACTTGCTGTTGTTCAGGATGACGGTTTAAGCCGGGTCCCCACATATCATTCAGCAACGCGCGATCTTCATCACTTTGCTGATCTGGTTGCGCGGTATAAAACACCGGGATCCCGAGGGCATAGCATTGGGCACGTAAACGGGCAATATTGTCCACTACCTGATGAATTAACGGGCTGTCACTGGCCCAGAAATTCAGGAAATAGTTCTGCATATCATGGATTAACAATGCTGCCCGTGCGGGTTCAAATACCCACTGTACTTTATTGTCGGGAAGTTCATCTGCGGCAGGCAGAGCATAGGATTCAAGTTTAGGGATACTCATGGTAACTCCATTGTCCGGTCGTCATTGGGTTATTTGGGCTGCTGGTTCAGCCATTCACGCAGGGCTTTTTTATCCACTTTCCCGACATGGGTTAAGGGCAGTGTGTCCTGCTGTACTATCCGGTCAGGCAGTTTAAATTCGGCGATACCCTGTTCACGCAGATGACGACGTAAATGTGCCGGTTTAACCGGTTGAGTCGCGACAATAAATGCGCAACTTTTCTCTCCCATCAGTTCATCATTCATTGATACCAGAGCAGCATGAATAATCTCCGGGTGACGTTGCAGCAGATTCTCTATCTCTTCGGCTGCGATCTTCTCACCTCCGCGGTTAATCTGATCTTTTTCCCGTCCCTGAACTTTGATGTTTCCTTCTGCGGTGATCTCAATCAGGTCGCCGGAACAGTAAAAGCCTTCGGCATCAAAGCAGGTCGCATTGTGAGCCGGGTTATTGAAATAGCCGCGGAATGTATAAGGCCCGCGTGTCAGCAGGCGGCCGGTAGTCCCCGGCGGTAACAGCCTGCCGTTCTCATCAGCCACCCGCACCTCGTCATCTTCAGACATTGGTCGTCCCTGGGTCGAAACAATAACCTCTTCGGGATCGTCGAGCCGTGTATAGTTCACCAGCCCTTCGGCCATGCCAAATACCTGTTGCAGCTGGCAGCCGATATCAGAAATTATCCGTCGTGCCAGAGATTCACTGAGCCGCGCCCCGCCGACCTGTAACACTTTTAAACAGCGAAGCTGCCGGGCATTTCCCTGATCACTGATCGATTGCAGCCACAGACTGACCGCCGGAGGAACCAGCGCGGTCATGGTGATCTGATGTTTCTCTATCAGCGGAAAGCATTGTGTGGCACTGGGGTCAGATGCCATTACCACGAAACCACCGGCATAAAATACCCCCAGACAGCCCGGAGAACTCATCGGGTAATTATGTGCAGCGGGCAGGGCGCACAGGTAGCGGGTATCCGCGTCGACGGCACAGATATCGTTGCTGGCACGGATACTGTAGTAGTAGTCATTATGGGTACGCGGGATCAGTTTCGGTGTACCGGTACTGCCGCCGGATAACTGGAAAAAAGCGACTTCATCTGCCGCAGTGGGATCAGCAACAAAATGCTCGCCGGGGGTGGTCAGCCAGTCCGTCAGACAGTTATCACCGGTGAGAGCATGGTGCATGACCACGGTTTTCAGTGACGGAACCTGTTGTATAAACTGGTCATCAGCAAACAGACCATGCCGGCGGTCAGCGATTAACAGTGCCGGGGAAATCTGTTCGGCGTAAGACAGTAATTCACTGCGCTGATGGCTGTACAGGGCATTGACCGGAGCCACGCCCAGTTTCAGGAGCGCAAAAAATACCAGGTAAAACTCGCAGTTATTACCCAGCTGTACTAAAGCGGTATCACCTTTCCTGAGTCCGGCCTGTTGCAGTTTTGCTGCCAGACGCGAACTGTAAAGTGCCAGCTGGCGGTAGCTCAGGCGGCTGTCATTATCAATGATGGCGATAGCATCATTATTCTGCTGGCGGTCTGAGATATCACTGAGTGGCCGATCCAGCCAGTACCCTTTACTGCGGTAACGGCTGGCCAGCGCGTCGGGCCAGCGGGTATAAGGGATAGTCATGGGAGTTACCTTTATTGGTCAAGCCCGAAAGCTTTCAGCATTGTTGTCAGTTTAACGCCGGTTTCCTGCCATTCAGCCTCCGGCACTGAAGCCGGTACAATGCCTGCCCCGGCAAACAGGGTGATGTCCTGCTTGTCTACCGTTGCACAGCGGATAGTGACGGCCCATTCACCATTTCCCTGGTCATCGCACCAGCCCACCATCCCGCCAAATAACTGGCGGTCAAAAGGTTCCAGCTGCCGGATTAATGTCAGTGCCTGAGTATGGGGGAAACCACTCAGGGCTGGGGTCGGGTGCAGCAATGCCGCCAGTTCAAGCGCATTTTGCTGCCGGTGGCTGACGGTTCCGTGGATCCGGGTCGCCAGATGCCATAATGTTCCGGTGGTCACCAGTTCCGGTACCGAGGGTACCGACAGTGTCTCGCTTACCGGTTGCAGCGTATTGCGCATCGCATCGGTGACCAGCCGGTGTTCATGGCGGTCCTTTTCTGAATTCATCAGCGTCTGGCCTGACTGCTGATCTGCGGCAGCCTCCGGATAACGGCGTGCTGACCCGGCCAGCGGGCAGGACCAGAAGTCAGTGCCTGCTTTTCTGAGCAACAATTCCGGACTGGCACCCAGTAACGCTGCGCCCGAAGACAGGGGGACATGGAAGTGATAATTATCCGGGTTTTGCTGCACAATCTGTGACATCAGAAGCTGCAGATCCGGTGGCTGCTGGCAGCGGGTCGTCAGTAACCGTGACAGAACGACTTTATCCAGTTCACCGCGTGCCATGGCCCGGACTGCTGAGGCGACCATTGCTGTAAATACGCTTTTTTCCGGTATCTGACGGGCAGGTAATGCTTCAATCCCGCCCCGTGGCGTGGTCTCAGTCACAGCGTTAAGCTGTCGACGATGGAAGAATGTACTTTGTTGCGGAATATACAATTCTGAAGGCTGGCGGGTATCAAAGGGGATAGCCCCGACAACCACCGGTCGCGTAATCCCGGCGGCCCGGGCATCCCTGAACGCCGTATCCAGCTGTTGTGCGATAAGAGACGGTGCGGAGGAGGTGGCGGATAACGGGCCAGACAAACGCCGGAAGCAACCCCGGGTAATCAGGCTTTTCCAGCCTGAGGTAAACAGAAAACGGCCTTGTAAGGAGGGAAATTCCTCAAAACAGGGATTTTCAACCTGTTCCTTTTCTACCATAATCGAGTCCTGGAATGATAAAATATCTAATAATGATTATCATTTGTATTGTTTCGTGTAACCTAACCGGATCCTTATAATGTGTCAATGAAATCGTCCTTTACAGGTGAAAATCCGCAGGAAATACGACAATCTCAATCAGTCAACCCCGGGGCTAAGCAATGAAAACAGTATGGTCAGGTTACAGAAGATGGTTAATGGTGCTTTTACTGCCTTTAAGCATACAGGTCAGCGCGATGGATGGCTGGCCGAGACAAATCAAGGCTGAAAACGGCACAGTCACTCTTCAGCAGCCACCTGAGCGTATTGTCTCCACCAGCGTGACTCTGACCGGATCACTGCTGGCGATTGATGCTCCGGTAGTCGGGAGTGGTGCCGGGGCCCCGGGCAGTCGTTTTACCGATGCTCAGGGTTTTTTCCGCCAATGGGGAGATATTGCCCGGCAGCGGAAGGTTAAACCCTTATATATCGGTGAGCCCAATATCGAAAGTATTGCCAGTGAAGCACCGGATCTGATTCTGGTCAGTGCGACAGGAAATGACAGTGCTCTGCGCATGGTCAGCCAGTTATCGGCGATTGCCCCTGTGCTGGTAGTGAATTATGACGATAAAAGCTGGCAGCAACTGGTGACTGTGCTGGGGCAGGTGACCGGTCATGAGGCTCAGGCAGCACAGAAAGTTGCAGAATTTGATCAGCGGGAAAAAGCATTAAAACCCGGGTTACGCCTGCCACCACAGCCAGTCTCTGCCATGGTGTGGAATGGCGGCGGACGTGAAGTCAATCTGTGGACCCGTGAGTCAGCCCAGGGAAAACTGCTGGAACAACTTGGATTTAGCCTGGCGATACCGCCATCCTCTGTCACCGGTAACGTTAGTATGGGGCAGCGTAAAGATATTATTCAGTTATCAGGGGAAAACCTGGCCACGGGGCTGGACGGTAAAAGCTGGCTGTTATTCGCCAGTACTGACAGCACGGTTCCTTCAGTGCTCAGTGACCCGTTTCTCTCACAGACAGAAGCGGTCAGCAATAAAAACGTCTATGGGATGGGGGCTGACAATTTCCGACTGGATTATTATAGTGCCAGCCATCTGCTGACGACCCTGCAAAAACTCTTTGCAGATTAAGCCCCCGTAACCGGGGACAGCCGGTATTTCTCTGTTGCTGACGGTATATTCATTTCCTGCGGGCAGCGAGTATTTTAGTGCGATGAAGGTTCTGAGAGTGATGCGCCAACCGTATTTGCTGATATTGCTGTTACTGTTGTTTATTTTGCTGACCACCCTGAGTCTGATGGCCGGGGCGAAGCTGATCCCGGTGACGGAAAGCTGGCAGGCGCTGGTATCGTCAGGCCCCTGTAGCTCTCAGGACTGTACGATTATCCGTTTTGCAAGACTCCCCCGGACTCTGGCCGGAATTGCCGCCGGTATTTCGCTGGGGGTGGCCGGGGTACTGATGCAAACGCTGACCCGTAACCCGCTGGCCGACCCCGGTCTGCTTGGTATTAACTCCGGTGCGTCTTTTGCCATTGTTCTGGGTATTGCCCTGACCGGGGCTGATACCCCGCAGGCCTGGCTTGGCTTTGCCTTTGGCGGTGCAGTGTTTGCCTTACTGATCGTCGCCCTGACAGGGGCGGCGGCTGGCGGCCGTGTTAATCCGGTCCGGCTGACTCTGGCCGGGGTTGCCCTGGCAGCGGTACTGGAAGGCATCACTAACGGGTTCTCACTGATGAATCCTGATATCTATGATCATCTGCGTTTCTGGCTCAGTGGCTCGCTGGATATCCGTCAGTTCTCTTCTCTGGCCGTTGTTACCCCGGCCATTGTTGTGGCTGTATTACTGGCCTTATTACTTAGTAAATCCCTGAATAATCTCAGTATGGGGGGAGATATGGCAACCACTCTCGGCACCCGGGTGCTGGGTACCCAGCTGAGTGGTCTGCTGGCGGTGGCTCTGCTGGCCGGTTCAGCCACGGCACTGACCGGGCCGATAGCCTTCGTCGGCCTGATTGCGCCTCATCTGGGCCGCTTACTGGCAGGTGCCGATCACCGCCGTTTGTTACCGGTCACGCTGTTACTGACACCTTGTCTGTTGCTGTCAGCCGATATCGCCGGGCGGTTTATGGCTGCCGGAGAACTGCGGGTGTCGATTGTGACAGCATTTATCGGCGCGCCGGTATTGATCTTTCTGATCCGTCGTCAGCCCGCGGGAGGTTTCTGATGGCTGGCCGGACCCTGACAGTATTACTCTGTTTACTGGCCGTTATGATTGCTGTCAGTGTGCTGTCCCTGAGCCGCGGCACTCTGGTACTGAGCAGTAGCCAGCTTTGGCAAGTACTGAATGGCAGTGCACCACGGGCTGTTACGATGATAGTGATGGACTGGCGATTACCGCGGGTAGTGACTGCACTGTTGACCGGTGCCGCACTGGCTCTCAGCGGTGCAATATTTCAGTCACTGTTACGTAATCCGCTTGGCAGTCCGGATGTTCTGGGGTTTAACACCGGCGCATTTTCGGCCGTCTTGCTGGTGATGGTATTTTTACCGGGACAGCCTGCTGTTCTGGCGCTGGCGGCGCTGGCTGGCGGACTGATCACGGCAGTTTTGGTCTATATATTCTCCTGGCGGCGGGGAGTGGATACTTTCCGGCTGATTATTGTCGGCATTGGTGTCCGTGCCTTACTGATGTCTCTGAATAGCTGGCTTATCACTTCAGCTTCACTGGATACGGCATTATCCGCCGGATTATGGAGTGCCGGTTCACTGAATGGCATCAGCTGGCACAGCCTGCCACCGGTTGCCCTGATCCTGTTACTGGCCAGTGTCGCGACCGGATTACTGGCCAGACGTATGCGTTTACTGGAGATGGGGGATGATATGGCAGCTGCGCTGGGGGTTCCGGTTGAGCGCAGCAGGATGCTGTTAATGCTGACGGGAGTCATACTGACCGCGGTATCGACGGCGCTGATTGGTCCGGTTTCTTTTATCGCGCTGGTGGCCCCGCAAATTGCCAGCCGCTTATGCCGTAACGGACACTCCCGGCTGACCGCCAGTGCTTTCTGTGGGGCGATTTTATTGCTGGCAGCAGACTATATTGCCAGCCATCTGTTTGTTCCGTATCAGCTGCCGGTGGGAGTGGTCACGGTGAGTCTGGGCGGGATTTACTTAATGAGTTTACTGGTCAGAGAGGCCCGTCGTAAATGACTGACAGACAATCACCGCTGCTGGGACAGCATCTGACACTCGGTTACGATAACAAGATTGTTGCCCGCGATCTATCCGTGGCTATCCCCCGGGGGGAAGTGACCGTGATTATTGGCCCCAATGCCTGTGGTAAGTCGACCCTGTTGCGGACGATGAGCCGGTTACTGACACCGGTTGCTGGCCATATTGTGCTGAACGGTGCCGATATCAACAGCTATCCGACAAAAGAGGTTGCCAGACGGCTGGGGTTGCTGCCCCAGTCACCGGATGCGCCGGCCGGAATTACGGTCCGTGAACTGGTTTCCCGCGGGCGTTATCCCCATCAGCATCTGTTTGGCCGCTGGCGCGGTGAAGACACCCGTGCAGTCGATGATGCAATGCAGGCTACCCGGGTCGGTCACCTGGCCGGACAAACGGTGGATACTCTGTCGGGAGGACAGCGGCAGCGGGTGTGGATCGCCATGGTACTGGCGCAGCAGACACCGTTGCTGTTGCTGGATGAACCGACCACCTGGCTGGATATAACCCATCAGATCGAACTGATGGAATTAATCCGGGATCTTAACCGGCAACACGGACGCACCCTGGTAGTGGTCTTACATGAACTGAATCATGCCTGTCGTTATGCAACGCACCTGATTGCGATGCGTGATGGTCAGATTATTGCGGAAGGCAAACCCTGCGATATTGTGACCCCGGCGCTGATTGAGCAGGTTTACGGGCTGAAATGTATGATAATCAGTGATCCGGTAGCAGGGACACCGATGATTGTACCGCTGGGCAGAGAACAACCGTCCGTATAACCTGCTGTACCATGCCGGACGATACAATCTTCGTCCGGCATGAACAGTTTATGGTGCAGATGCTTTCAGATACTGATTGATGGCCGGGCCAAGCCGGGTGAATACCTTGTCAGAAAGAATCGCTGAATGAGCGCAGTTCAGCGGAACAATCTGTAATTGCGGGAGATACGGCGCCCAGCATTGCCGGGCATCCATGCCTGGCTGGCGGGTTTTTTCTGCCAGAAACATAACTGCATTACCGCCAAATTTCGCACTGCCAGCCGTTGTGAGTAAGCGTACTGCGCTGGCATAGTTAGCGCTGATAACATCAAACATTTCTGACATTTCTTCGCCTGCCATTGTGCGCTGGCTTTGCATAAACTGCTCTCGCTCACGGTCAACTTCGGCCAGCACTTCCGGATCCAACACATTTTTTCCCTGGCGTTCGTCCCAGTTCTGGGTTTCCGGCGGCCAGGTATCCAGCAGTCCGAGGAAAGCTACCTGCTCACCGGCCGCTTCCAGCCTGGCGGCCACCCCCTGAGCAAGTGTGCCACCCAGTGAATAACCGAGCAGATAATACGGCCCATGGGGCTGGCGCTGGCGGAGGCGTTGTAAATGTGCTTCGCAGACCTCATCAATATGCTGACTATTATTCAGAACCCCTTGTACGGCAGGGGACTGTATACCGGTGATTTGCCAGTGCGGGTCCAGATAACGTCGCAGGATACTGAATTGCCAGGCAAATCCGGAGGCCGGGTGGAAACAGAAAAGTTCTGGTCCGCCAGCTTCGCGTAACGGCAGCAGGTCAGAGAAACCCGCAGCCTCTGTGGTATTTTCTGTCGGCGCGGTCAGCAGCCTGGCAAGAGCTTCAACACCCGGAGCGATCATAATTTGTCCGACGGTCACGGGGATCGCTAAAACCTGGCGTAACCGTGCGGCAAGACGCATCGCCAGCAGTGAATGCCCCCCCAGAGCAAAGAAATCATCGCTGGCATAAACCTGGTCACAACCGAGTATGGCGGCGAACTCTGTCGCCAGTGTGCTTTCCAGTCCCGGCTCAGGCAAACGCTGTATTTTTCCGGCACCGGTCTCCGGCAGGGGTAAGGCTTTTCGATCCAGCTTGCCATTACTGCTCAGCGGGAAATCGTCCACCTGCATAATCACTATCGGTACCATATGGGCCGGCAAATGTGCTGACAACTCTGCACGCAGTTGTTCGCTGTCTGTCGGCTGATCGCTGATGACGTAAGAAATAAGCTGGCGGGCATCTTCCCAGCCCGCTTCGCTGCCATGACGGGGGGGCTGTAAAACACGCGCCACTGTAACTGCCTGACGTATACCTGCCAGTCCCTGTAGTAGATGATCTATTTCGGTCAGTTCGATGCGCTGGCCACGAATTTTCAGTTGATCGTCATTACGGCCGAGGTACTCGATAGCCCCTTTTTCCAGTCGTCGGACGACATCTCCGGTACGATA
Organism: Tatumella sp. JGM130; assembly: GCF_018257525.1. Lineage (NCBI taxonomy): Bacteria > Pseudomonadati > Pseudomonadota > Gammaproteobacteria > Enterobacterales > Erwiniaceae > Tatumella > Tatumella sp. JGM130. The sequence continues at coordinate 87,606 of NZ_JAERJS010000007.1, forward strand.
CATACGTTCGCCATGTTTGCCGGGCAGTGCGACAAACCGGGTCGCTGTCAGTCCCGGACGGCCGAGGTAGCCCTCAGCCAGTTGTACACCGCTCAGCCATAGCTCCCCGGCAATACCCGGAGGTACCGGCTGCAGTCTGTTATCCAGAATATGCAGACCCGTATTCCATACGGGAAAACCTATAGGTACGCTGTTGCCAGTGACCGCCGCCAGGGCGTCCCCAAAAGCAGGATACCCGCTGACGTCGACCGCCGCTTCCGTCGGGCCATATAAGTTGTGCAGTTCCGTGCCGCATAAAGTCTGCCACTGGCGGGCAAGAGAAGCCGGTAAGGCTTCGCCGCTGCAAAATACTCTGCGCAGTTGTTTTCCTGTCTGCGCCGCTGTTTCACTGTCCAGTGACGCAGTAAATGCTGCCAGCATGGAGGGGACAAAATGGAGCACAGTGACCTGATAGTCGAGAATTAACTGCAGTAAAATATCCGGTTCGCGGTGTGATTCCGGCGGAGCCATCATCAGCCGGGCCCCGGTGATCAGCGGCCAGAAGAATTCCCAGACAGAGACATCAAAACTGGCCGGTGTTTTTTGCAGCACCACATCACTGGCTGCCAGTGCATAGTGGTTTTGCATCCATAACAGGCGGTTGACTATTGCCTGATGGCCGACCAGTACGCCTTTTGGCCTGCCGGTTGAACCGGAGGTATAGATCAGATAAGCCCCGTCGCCGGGAGCGGGTTCTGTTGCTTTAAGGGGGACGGTTAAAGCAGGTAATAAAGACTGATAGTGATACCTGGCGACATCAGTGATCGCCTGAAAGCGTGCTGCCAGCCCGGCCTCAGTGATCAGCAGTTTCGGACCGGCATCTTCCAGCATTAGTTGCAGCCGGTCATCAGGATAACCCGTATCGAGTGGCAGCCAGATGGCCCCCAACCGGACAATGGCCTGCAGGGCCAGCGACAGATACACGGAACGGGGCAGGGCAACTGCCACAATATCGCCGTGTCTGACACCCGCCGCCAGCAGTTGCTGTGCCAGAGCCAGCACCTGCTGGTGCATTTCCCGGTAATCCAGCTGGCGGTGAATATCAGCCAGAGCAATCGCCTGCGGAGTGGATTGTGCCTGCTGTGCCAGCAGACTGTACAGTGTTTCTGCCGGTAAGCTGTGGTCTGTCTGGTTAATTTCAGCGATTTGCTGCTGTTCATGGCGGTTCAGTATGAGGGCTTCTGAACATTTAAGGCCGGCAGAGCGGCCGAATTGTTCAGCCAGCAGCGGCAGACGTTCCAGGTGTTCCTGTAATTGTCCGGCATCGTAACGTTCGGCATTCGCCAGTAATTCAACGGTCAGCTCACCGTTTTCGCCGGGATAAAGGGCTATTTCCAGGTCACGTACCGGTCCGGAAGCCAGATGGCGGGTTTCAGCCGGCAGCCCGTTAAAACACAGCTGATAATCGAACATTTTTACATTAATGACCGGACCGTACAGCGGATCATTATCCCCGTGCCTGCCTGCATCACGCATTACCTGTTCGGCATCATAGCGCTGGTGGCGGCGGTTGCGTTTTACTTCTTTTGTCAGACGGTTTGCCAGCTCAGTCAGAGTCAGGTCCGGATCATAGTCCACCGCCATCGGCAGTACATTGATTACCGGGCCGGTGGCGCATAATGCCGCAGACCCCAGCCGGCGCATAAAAATAAATCCGCAGCTGAAAGGTTGCTGGCCGGTCAGACGGGCCAGCCAGACCGCGATCAGCGCGATGGCTCCGTCTGTCAGAGTCAGCTGTTTCGCTGCCAGTTGTCCGGTAACTGGCTGTAATTCAGCGGCAGATAATGTCAGATGATGGCGCAACAGACGGGTCGCCGGAATTTGTCCGGCCAGCGGCTGTTCTGACAGAGTGACTGCCGGTGGCAGCGCTGCCACTTTCTCCTGCCAGTAGCCTGCATCCCGTTGCCATGCTACGGATTGCCGGTAGTCAAGATATTCACTCACTACTTCGCTGAACGGTATAAAAGGTGAAGGTCCGGCGGGGGCTGACTGACAACAGGCGGTATAGATGTCGGCGATACGTTTGGTCAGAGCGGTAAAACTAAAGCCGTCGATAGCAATATGATGATAACGCTGGTACCAGCGCCAGTGGTGATCCGCGACCTGTAATATCAGATGACGATACAGTGGTTTACCTGCAGCGAGTCGCAGATCACTGTGCAGATCCTGTTGTATCAGAGTATCAGCCGCCAGATACGGATCAGTCTGTTGCCGGAGATCGATATATTCAGGAGCAATCAGTGGCGCATTACCCTGGCCCTGTACTGCCTCCCCCTCGGTTTCCCGGAATACCATATGCAGAGTATCAGCTTCGGTCAGTCCGAGCTTAATTGCGGTGATTAAATGTGCCAGGGAAATATGCCCTGTCAGTTCGACAACGTGGGCAACCGCGTAAGCATTGCTGTGAGGTGACAGCTGATCTGCCATCCAGATACCCGGTTGTGCTGCGATCAGAGGCAGCCAGTTTACTTGCTCAGACATAACGACTTCCGGTATTCGGTGACTCTTCGGGACGGATATCCGTCCAGTGTGTTTCCAGCCACAGCAGGCATTGTTCCTGAGGCTGAGGGCCAGACACCGGCTGCCAGCCCGCGGGAATGGCCAGAAATGCGGGCCAGAAGCTGTACTGACCGGCATGATTTTTCAGGATAAAACCGTAAACATCAGGCTGATCAAAGGGATGAAGATTCTCCATATCATGTTCCTTCCTTTATTGCTTCGGAAACGGGATTAAGTATTGCCTGTAAGCCGTCGAGTAAACCTCCGCGCCAGCATAATGCGTCATGCCCTCCTTCGAACAACTTCAGTGTCGCATCAATATTCTGCTGCTTCAGGGCTCCCAGCATCACACTATTGGCCTGACAGATAATGTGTTCACGACGTCCTGCCTCAAGATAAATTCGTCGCGGTGCTGCAGCAAAAGCCTGCCGGTTAAGCTGTTCAGTCAGCCATCCGTCTGGCTTGCCACGGGCTGGCCACCAGAATGACCCGGATAAGCTGATTGCCGCAGAGAACACCTCTGGCCAGCGCAGGGCTGCATAGACGGCAGAGAGTCCGCCAAAGCTCTGACCCGCCACCAGCGTTCGTTCGGCAGCAGGCTGCCAGCGGGTCCATTGGCTAATCAGTGGTAATAACTCCTGCTGTATCGCCAGCCAGAACTCCGGATTACAGGTCAGCTCACGGGTGCGGTGCTGACGATCGATAATATCGATCATTACGTAAATAGCTGGTGGTAACCGGTGACGGGTGGTGAGGGAATGTAATGGCCCGGCCACCGGCATCTGGTCTGCCCAGAACTGGCCGTCCAGCAGCAGTACCAGAGGACGTGAAGCATCGTCCGGTGATCCTGTCTGGCAGAGATGTATTCTGCGCTGGTTACCCAGCAGAGCACTGTCCCACAGATATTTATCTGTTGGCGCCGCGGGCTGTCGGTTCTGATCCAGCGATTGCCATTCCGGCTGGGGCGGGGCATCGGGCATGTGCAGCGGGGACACAGACATTCCGCGTCCTCCTGACCAGTGGCGTAACGGATTCAGGGGATCGTGTCGGGCAACGGTAAATTTCTGGCGCCACCATTCACGGCGCTGATAAACATCAGCGGCATCATCAGGAGTATCGGTACTGCTATCGGGGATCAGGCAATAGCTGCCACGCCAGTCAGCCGGCAGGGTCGTTTGCCAGAACCAGACGTCGCTGCCGGCAATTCGCTGCAGTGAACGGGGCGGAGTTTTCTGATGGTGGTCAGTGATACCGGTGATGTTTATCCAGACATGCTGACAGGCAGAGGTTTTCTCGCAGCCCTGCGGATCGCGCCACAGGAATGTCACCAGACATTCACCTCCGGCCGGGTCTTCAATCCTGGGTAATCCTTGCTGTTGTTGTTGTTGTTGCCACCAGGATTCACTCCCGGGGTGTTCAGTAAACCATTCAGGGATAGCCATCTGCGGGGTATTCACATCAGCAAAACAGTAATAGTGACTGATAATAGTATTGATAATTATTTCGGTTTGCAATAGTCTGTTTCACCGTCTGTTGTTAGCGCATTTATAACTGCTCACTGTTTCCGGATCTTCTGTAACCCCGCACAGCACAAGCAGTTGTCTGCAGGATCGCAGTCAGACACTGGATAAAAACCTGACTATATAACCGGATCTTCTGCTCCATATTTGCGCGCGGGAGAGGACCAGGATCTTACTATGAAAAAATTATCTCGGTTTTCCACGGCTGTATGCCTTGAGATTGGGGCTACAGCGTTCTTTTTATCCTTCCAGGCGGCCGCCGCAGAACCAGCCCCTGTTGACGGAGCAGTGACCAGCCAGCAAAAGGCATCTGAAACATCTGTCACCAGTAAGACAGACCCGCAAAATGGCACAATTATTGTGACCGCCAGACAGCAAAACTTACAGGCACCGGGTGTCTCGACGATTACTGCCGACGAAATCCGCAAGCATCCGCCGGCCCGCGATGTATCAGAAATTGTCCGGACCATGCCCGGGGTAAACCTTACGGGTAACTCGACCAGTGGCCAGCGCGGCAACAATCGTCAGATTGATATCCGTGGTATGGGGCCGGAAAACACCCTGATTCTGATCGATGGTAAACCGGTATCCAGCCGTAATTCAGTGCGCTTTGGCTGGCGTGGTGAACGTGATACCCGCGGTGATTCCAACTGGGTACCCCCGGAAATGATTGAGCGTATTGAAGTCATCCGTGGTCCGGCAGCAGCCCGCTACGGTAACGGCGCCATGGGCGGAGTGGTGAATATCATAACCAAACAGGCGACCAGCCAGTGGCATGGTTCATGGGATACTTACCTGAATGCACCGCAGCATAAAGCGGAAGGCGCCACCAAACGTACTAACTTCAGCCTGATGGGCCCCGTATCAGACAGCCTGACGCTGAGTATCTGGGGTAACCTGGATAAAACGCAGGCTGACTCTTACGATATCAACAAAGATCATACGACGCCGCGTTCCGGTATTTATACGGGCAGTTACCCGGCAGGGCGCGAAGGGGTAGTGGATAAAGAACTGCACGGTAAACTGAACTGGGAGTTTGCCCGCAACCAGCATCTGGAGTTTGAAGCCGGAACCAGTCGTCAGGGTAACCTGTATGCCGGCGATACTCAGAATACCAATACCTCCGATTATGTGAAGTCGATGTACGGCAAGGAAACCAACCGTATTTATCGCCAGAATTATGCCCTGACCTGGACCGGCGTCTGGGATAACGGGGTCAGCACTAATACTTATGCACAGTATGAAAGAACCCGTAACTCACGACTGGCCGAAGGTCTGGCTGGCGGCACTGAAGGTATTTTTAATACTGATGCCGGTTTTGCTGATATCGACCTGAGCGATGTATTATTGCACAGTGAAATCAGTATCCCGTTTACGGCGCTGGTCAATCAGAACCTGACCCTCGGTACCGAATGGAACCAGCAGAGGATGAAAGACGGTATTTCTACCAGCCAGGCACTGACCGGCAACAAAACGGGCGGAGCGATCGAGGGTGTGACTACCGGCACCCGTGATCCCTATTCCAGTGCTGATATCTTTTCTCTGTTTGCTGAAGATAATATGGATATTACCGACAGCACGGTATTAACGCCGGCACTGCGTTTTGACCACCATTCCATTTCAGGGACTAACTGGAGCCCGTCGCTGAATCTGTCCCAGAACCTGACCGACAATCTGACACTGAAGATGGGTATCGCCCGGGCATATAAAGCGCCTAACCTGTATCAGACCAACAACAACTACATTCTGTACAGTAATGGTCAGGGCTGTTATGGCTACACAGGAACCGGCGCGGGCTGTTATCTGATGGGTAACGATAACCTTAAAGCCGAAACCAGTGTTAACAAAGAGATCGGCCTGGAATACAAAAACGAGACGGGGCTACAGGCTGGAGTGACCTGGTTCCGCAATGATTATCGCAATAAAATTGAGGCCGGTAACAATATTCTGGGCACCAGCAGTACCGGAACGTATATCTATCAGTGGGAAAACGTACCTAAAGCGCTGGTGGAAGGTCTGGAAGGGACACTGAATATTCCGCTGACAGATACAGTCAACTGGAATAACAATATGACCTGGATGCTGCAGAGTAAAAATAAAACCACCGGCGATCGTTTATCGGTTATCCCGCAGTTTACGCTGAACTCCGGACTGACCTGGCAGGCGCGGGATGATCTTTCGCTGGCAACGACCTTCACCTGGTATGGTCGTCAGAAACCTAAACGCCTCGATTACCGCGGTAATGTGGTGGGTTATCCTGATACCCGGGAAGTCAGTCCTTACAGCATTGTCGGTGCCAGCGCGACCTGGGATGCCACCAAAAATGTCAGTATCACGGCGGGTATAGAAAACCTGTTTGATAAACGTCACTTCCGCGAAGGTAACGCTCAGTCAACAGGGACTATCACCTCAACAGGAGCGCTTAACCCGATTACCATCTACGGGGCAGGGGCGAATACCTATAACGAGTCCGGACGGACTTTTTATATGAGTCTTAATACCCACTTCTGATCCGCGGGTTACTTCCGTAAAAAAAGCCGCCTTCAGCAACGAAGGCGGCTTTCTGCTATCAGATGGCCGGTGACTAGTATTGCTGATATAAATCGCGATACAGGCGGCTTTCGAAGCGCACCAGAGGTACGCGGCGCGTGCGCTGGTCCTGCGGTGGTACAGCATATCCGGACAGGTACTGGACAAAAGCGACTTTGCTGCCGCTGGCTGTCGTCAGGAAGCCCGCCAGATTGTATACGCCTTGCAGAGAACCGGTTTTTGCTGACAACTTGCCATCGACCCCGGCCTCATGTAAACCGCCACGATATTGCAGGGTACCGTCATGGCCTGACAGGGGTAACATACTGATAAAGTCCAGGCTGCTGTCATTTTTGCCGATGTACTGCAGAGCCTGCATCATTGTTTCCGGAGAAACCAGATCATGGCGGGATAAACCGGAACCATCCATCTGTACTGTATTACCTAAATCAATACCGGCCTTTTCTTTCAGAATCCTTCTGACAGCGTCTGAGCCTGCGCGGTAGGTACCCGGCACATTAAAGTAATGATGGCCGATGGTACGGAAGATGGTGTCTGCATACATATTGTCGGAAACCTTCAGCATATGATGCAGCAGGTCATGCAAAGGTGCGGAATCGTGGCTGGCAAGTATTGTGCCTGCGGGGGTTGGCTGTGTCTGACGCAGCAGTTGTCCGCTGTAATCGATATCCGCCTGACGCAGTTCATCACGCAGAATTTCTCCGGCCCAGGCCGCGCCATTTTGTACAGCAAAGGCTAAAGGCAGCGGGTCGGCACGTTTGCGCAAGCATCCGGTCAGGGTATAACGGTTTAATTCTCCGGGTACCACATCCAGCTCGCAGTACTGACCTTCTCCGGAGTTCGGTGCGATGGTTTTTACCTCGCTGAACATATGAGCCGGATAGTAAGATGCAATGCGGATATAGGCATTCTGGCCGGGGGTATCGGCACTGTAAAGTGCGACGGAAAAGCAGTTTTTGTCGATGATCGCTGCACCCGGCGGGGCACTGAAACACTGGGTCAGATCATTCCACGGCCAGCCCGGAGCAGCATCGTGGCTGGCAAACACTGATGTATCAATCACCAGATTGCCCTGAATATGAGTGATCCCTTGTTTTTTCAGACTGTTTACCATGACCCGCAGGTCCTGGCGGGTAAAAGTCGGGTCGCCGGCAAACCGGGCAATTAAGTCTCCCTGTAATGTGCCGTTACTGATGTTACCTTTGGTTTCAAATGTGGTCTGAAACCTGAAATCTTTACCCAGCTCCAGTAATGCACTGAGTGCGGTGAATATTTTCATGGTACTGGCGGGGAGCGCCATCTGATGTGCACGGTAATCCACCAGGGGTTCCTGTGAGCCGACTTTTTGTGCCAGGAACGCAAGGCTGGCCCCGTCCGGCAAATATTGTGTATATTGCTCTACAGGGATAGCGGCCTGAGCCTGCAGAGTAAAAGCGAGAGTCAATCCTGATATAAGTCGTAAAAATCGCATAATCTCGGGCTAAGTGACGGAGGAAGCCGCAATACTACGTCCCATTGCAGGGCAAAGTAAACGATGACCCCCGGGGAACTCCGGGGTAAAATACGTATCAAAATGAAAAAATGATCCTTGCCTGTGGTTAATCATGCCCCGGGCAGGGTTGTTTTATGCTGAAATTAATGCGAGGCAGGACGCTATTTTCTGCTGTCATCAGTCAGGATGACACTTGTACACATAAGATAATGAGGAGTTGAAGATGAGTCAGGTTCCTATGACACTACGTGGTGCTGAAAAACTGCGTACAGAACTTGAAGAGCTGAAAACTGTTAAACGTCCGCGCATCATCGCCTCAATCGCGGAAGCACGTGAACACGGTGATCTTAAGGAAAATGCAGAGTATCACGCGGCACGTGAAGAGCAGGGATTCTGTGAAGGACGCATTCAGGAAATTGAAGCGAAATTATCTAACGCACAGATTATTGATATTACTAAAATGCCAGCCACTGGCCGTGTGATTTTTGGTGCAACAGTGACGGTTTACAATACCAGCACTGATGAAGAAGCGACCTACCGTATTGTGGGTGATGACGAAGCTGATTTTAAGCAAAATCTGATTTCTGTAAATTCGCCAATGGCACGCGGATTAATTTCCAAACAGCAGGATGATGTCGCGATTATCAAAACACCGGGTGGTGATGTGGAATATGAGATCCTGCGGGTGGAATACCTGTAATCTCTTGCTACGCTTAGATAACAGAACTCAGATTTAACAGATAACGTTATTTTATGGCTAAATATCGTAAATCTGTTCAGCAGGTCTGCAATGATGTACTTAGCGTGGTAACATAAATTGTCATGCTGAAATGTAAAAAACAGAAAAGGCCGCTGTGCGGCCTTTTCACCCACAGCAGACCTGTGGCAATTTCTGCTGGCACCGGAGCCGGTACCTGCCGAAATTTAGCGTGGCAAAGAGATTTTATTCTCTTTTGAACGACGATACAGCACCAGTACTTTGCCAATAACCTGAACTTCAGCGGCTTTGGTTTCGCGAACAATGGCATTAACAATCAAAGATTTAGTCTCGCGATCTTCGCCAGCTATTTTTACTTTGATCAGTTCATGGTGTTCGAGTGCATTTTCGATTTCAGCCAGAACACCTTCTGTCAGCCCGTTGTTACCTAACATAACAACCGGTTTCAGGGGATGGGCCAGACCTTTCAGGTGCTGTTTTTGTTTAGTACTCAGATTCATCGTATTATTTACTTACTCAGGGATTGAAAACGGGTCATTCTACCGCCATCTCTGGTATATCGCCAAATCAACGCGACATATACGTGGTGATTTATCGCGACGATATAGAATTAGTTGGAAAAATTATGACCGGTAAAAAGCGTTCGGCCAGTTCCAGCCGCTGGCTTCAGGAACACTTTAGCGACAAATATGTGCAACAGGCACAAAAAAAAGGGTTGCGTTCACGCGCCTGGTTTAAACTGGACGAAATTCAGCAAGGTGACAAATTATTTAAACCTGGTATGACAGTTGTTGACCTTGGTGCGGCACCGGGAGGCTGGTCACAGTATGTGGTACAGCAGATCGGTTCGAAAGGGCGCATTATTGCTTGCGACCTGTTACCGATGGACCCTATTGTAGGGGTAGACTTCCTGCAGGGCGATTTTCGTGATGAAGCGGTATTAGCAGCATTACTGGAACGCGTAGGTGATGAGAAAGTTCAGGTCGTCATGTCTGACATGGCACCGAATATGAGCGGTACTCCGGCAGTGGATATTCCACGTTCGATGTATTTGATAGAGCTGGCGTTGGATATGTGTCGGGATATTCTGGCGCCGGGTGGTAGTTTTGTAGTGAAAGTGTTTCAGGGAGATGGCTTCGATGAATACCTGCGGGAAATTCGCTCCCTGTTTACGAAAGTGAAAATTCGGAAGCCTGACGCTTCACGTTCACGTTCACGTGAAGTGTACATTGTAGCGACTGGGCGCAAACTATAGTACCCTACGCTGTCTGTTAACATCGTTGTAATATGAGGTTAATCCCTTGAGTGACATGGCGAAAAACCTGATTCTCTGGCTAGTCATCGCGGTTGTACTGATGTCGGTATTCCAGAGCTTTGGGCCCAGCGAGTCGAATGGCAAGAGGGTTGATTATTCAACTTTCCTGTCGGAAGTGAACCAGGATCAGGTCCGCGAGGCACGTATTAACGGGCGTGAAATTAACGTTATCAAAAAAGACAGTGGAAAATATACGACCTATATTCCTGTCAACGATCCCAAGTTGCTCGACAATTTGCTGACTAAAAATGTAACCGTAGTAGGTGAGCCACCGGAAGAACCAAGTCTGCTGACTTCTATCTTTATCTCGTGGTTCCCTATGTTGTTGCTGATCGGCGTGTGGATCTTCTTTATGCGTCAGATGCAAGGCGGTGGCGGTAAAGGCGCGATGTCTTTCGGAAAGAGCAAAGCACGTATGCTCACCGAAGATCAGATTAAGACCACCTTTGCCGATGTCGCAGGCTGTGATGAAGCGAAGGAAGAAGTCAGTGAACTGGTGGAATATCTGCGTGAACCGAGTCGTTTCCAGAAACTTGGCGGTAAAATTCCTAAAGGCGTTCTGATGGTCGGCCCTCCGGGTACCGGTAAAACCTTGCTGGCAAAAGCGATTGCCGGTGAAGCGAAAGTACCGTTCTTTACCATCTCCGGTTCTGACTTCGTTGAAATGTTTGTTGGTGTGGGTGCATCCCGTGTTCGTGATATGTTTGAACAGGCTAAAAAAGCCGCGCCCTGCATTATCTTTATCGATGAAATTGATGCCGTCGGTCGTCAGCGTGGTGCCGGTTTAGGTGGTGGTCACGATGAGCGTGAACAGACCCTGAACCAGATGCTGGTCGAAATGGATGGTTTTGAAGGTAACGAAGGTATTATCGTCATTGCCGCCACTAACCGTCCTGATGTACTGGACCCTGCGTTATTGCGTCCGGGCCGTTTTGACCGTCAGGTCGTGGTAGGGTTACCGGATGTGCGTGGCCGTGAGCAAATCCTGAAAGTACATATGCGTCGTGTCCCGCTGGCGACAGATATTGATGCGGCGATTATTGCCCGTGGTACACCGGGTTTCTCCGGTGCTGATCTGGCTAACCTGGTTAACGAAGCTGCTCTGTTTGCTGCGCGTGGTAACAAGCGTGTGGTATCGATGGTTGAGTTTGAAAAAGCCAAAGACAAAATCATGATGGGTGCTGAGCGCCGGTCGATGGTGATGACAGAGGCCCAGAAAGAGTCTACGGCATACCACGAAGCAGGACATGCGATTATCGGCCGGCTGGTACCGGAACATGATCCGGTACATAAAGTGACCATTATTCCTCGCGGACGTGCGTTAGGTGTGACTTTCTTCCTGCCGGAAGGAGATGCAATCAGCGCCAGTCGTCAGAAACTCGAAAGTCAGATCTCCACGCTGTATGGTGGCCGTCTGGCAGAAGAGATTATCTATGGCGTTGAACACGTTTCCACCGGGGCATCTAACGATATTAAAGTGGCGACTAACCTGGCACGTAATATGGTTACGCAATGGGGCTTCTCCGACAAGCTGGGACCACTACTGTACGCAGAGGAAGACGGTGAAGTATTCCTCGGCCGTTCGGTTGCCAAAGCGAAACATATGTCTGATGAAACGGCACGTATTATCGACCAGGAAATTAAACACCTGATCGACAGTAATTATCAGCGTGCCCGTACTATCCTTAATGAAAACATGGATATTCTGCATTCCATGAAAGATGCATTAATGAAGTACGAAACTATCGATGCACCACAGATTGATGATCTGATGGCGCGTCGCGAAGTCCGTCCGCCAGCCGGATGGGAAGAACCAAAAAATAATGGTTCTTCTTCAGACAATAACAATGGTACTCCTGCACCGCAGGCGCCTCGTCCGGTCGATGAACCGCGTACTGAGACCCCGGGCAATAACACCATGTCTGAATCATTCGATAAATAAGACGCTTTTACGTTAAAATACAACCCCGGCTTGTCCGGGGTTTTTTATTGCTGTTTTTTACTGCCGGGAGATACCGTCTGATGAAGTTGTACGCCAGGGATTCTGAACTCGACCTTTCATTTCCGCATGTGATGGGGATACTGAATATTACCCCTGATTCATTTTCCGATGGCGGCAGTCATGCGACTTTAACCGATGCTATCACCCATACCAATGAGATGGTGAATGCCGGTGCCACCATTATCGATGTTGGTGGTGAGTCTACTCGGCCAGGGGCTGCGGAAGTCAGTACCGAAGAAGAACTGGAGCGGGTTATCCCGGTAGTGACAGAAATTGCCCGTCGTTTCGACGTGTGGATTTCTGTCGATACCTCCCGGCCGGAAGTCATCCGCGAAGCGGCACAGGCCGGAGCACATATTATTAACGATATTCGTGCACTGCAGATGCCCGGAGCGCTATCTGCGGCGGCTGACACTGGCTTACCGGTCTGCCTGATGCATATGCAGGGCCAGCCAAAAACCATGCAACAGGCTCCTGATTATCAGGACGTAGTCGCAGACGTCGACCGTTTCTTTACTCAGCAGATTACCCGCTGTATTGACGGGGGCATAAAGAAAGAAAATCTGATACTGGATCCCGGCTTCGGTTTTGGCAAAAATCTTGCCCATAACTACCAGCTGCTGGCACATTTACATCATTTTCACCATTTCGGGCTGCCGTTACTGGCTGGTATGTCCCGTAAGTCAATGATCGGCCAGCTACTGAATGTCGGCCCATCACAGCGGCTAAGCGGTAGCCTGGCATGCGCAGTGATTGCCGCTATGCAGGGCGCACAAATTCACCGTGTGCATGATGTAAAAGAAACAGTTGAAGCCATACGGGTCGCTGAGGCCACATTAAGAGCGAAAGGACAACATTATGAGTGAACATAAATATTTTGGCACTGACGGGATCCGTGGCAAAGTCGGAGAGGCACCGATCACCCCTGACTTTGTACTGAAACTGGGCTGGGCCGCCGGTAAAGTGCTGGCCCGCCATGGTTCAAAACAGATCATTATTGGTAAGGATACCCGTATTTCCGGTTATATGCTGGAGTCTGCCCTCGAGGCGGGACTGGCTGCTGCCGGTTTATCTGCCGCCTTTACCGGTCCGATGCCGACCCCGGCGATTGCCTACCTGACCCGCACTTTCCGTGCTGAGGCGGGGATTGTTATTTCGGCGTCTCACAATCCTTTTTATGATAACGGTATTAAGTTCTTCTCTACGGAAGGGACTAAACTGCCGGATGATGTGGAAACGGCTATCGAACGGGAAATGGAAAAAACCATTACCTGTGTGCCTTCTGCTGAACTGGGACGTGCCAGCCGAATCGTGGATGCTGCCGGCCGTTATATCGAGTTCTGTAAGGGCACTTTCCCCAGTGAACTCAGCCTGAACGGGATGAAAATTGTCGTCGATTGTGCCAATGGCGCAACCTACCACATTGCGCCTAATGTGCTGCGCGAACTGGGCGCTGAGGTCATTACCATCGCGGCTCAGCCGGACGGTATGAATATCAATAAAGAGTGCGGCGCGACGGATTTACGGCTATTACAGCAGAGAGTACTGGCTGAGCAGGCACATCTGGGGATCGCGTACGATGGCGATGGCGACCGGATTATGATGGTGGACCATGAGGGGAATAAGGTCGACGGTGACCAGATCCTCTACATCATCGCCCGTGAGAAGCTGCGCCAGGGGAATCTGCGGGGCGGGGTTGTCGGCACCCTGATGAGCAATATGGGGCTGGAGCTGGCCCTGAAGCAGCTGGGTATCCCGTTTGCCAGAGCGAAAGTGGGTGACCGTTATGTGCTGGAAAAATTACAGGAAAAAGGCTGGCAGTTAGGGGCCGAGAATTCAGGTCATGTGATTTTGCTGGATAAAACCACCACCGGTGACGGGATTGTGGCAGGTTTGCAGGTACTGACAGCGATGGTCCGCAATCATATGACACTGCATGACTTGTGCAGCGGTATGAAATTACTGCCACAGATACTGGTCAATGTCCGCTTTAGCGGTGAAACGGATCCACTGTCCGGTAACGCAGTGACGCTGGCGACAGCTGAAGCTGAAGCAGCACTGGCAGGCCGTGGCCGCGTACTGTTACGCAAATCCGGGACTGAACCTCTGATCCGGGTCATGGTGGAAGGTGAAGATCAGCAGCAAGTGACGGCACTGGCAAATAAGATTGCCGATGCTGTAAAAGCTGGCTGACGTTACCACGGTGCGAAGCGCCCGCCACTGTCCGGCGGCACAGCGGGCCCTCAGCCGGATAACCGATGATCGTCATCGCAGGTGGCTGGCGATAAATGCAGCGCTGTGCTGGTTTTATCGCCAAACGAGTGTGGCGGACAAAATTGCTCTTGCAGAGTCTGCGGCCATTGGTTAGTATTCAGACCCGCTTCTGATGGGTAGTGACTATCCGTCAGCGCCAGGTGAAGTTTTAACTGTACGGTAGCGTGCAAGGAAACAGGTTAATTATGTACGAAGCTCTTTTAGTTATTTTCCTTCTGATAGCAGTCAGCCTGGTAGGCATGGTTATGCTGCAGCAAGGTAAAGGCGCTGATATGGGAGCATCTTTTGGTGCTGGTGCGTCAGGAACATTGTTTGGTTCAACAGGGTCTGGTAACTTCATGACTCGTATGACCGGCATTCTGGCTGCGCTGTTCTTTATTATTAGTCTGATCCTTGGCAACCTGAACACCAACAAAAGCGCGAAAGGAAGTGAGTGGGATAATCTGAGTGCACCTGTAAAGTCTGAACAGACTCAGCAGCCTGCAAAACCAGCAGCACCAGGCAGTGACATCCCGCAGTAAGCAGTTCAGCAGTAACCCTACTTTCGGCGAATGACTTCTCTATCGTCTTAAGCAGTACCGAGGTGGTGGAATTGGTAGACACGCTACCTTGAGGTGGTAGTGCCCAATTGGGCTTACGGGTTCAAGTCCCGTCCTCGGTACCAATTCTTTATAACTTGCTTTTTAAGCATGTTCGGCGTAAAATTCGCCACGTTTTCGGACGCGGGGTGGAGCAGCCTGGTAGCTCGTCGGGCTCATAACCCGAAGGTCGTCGGTTCAAATCCGGCCCCCGCAACCACTTTCCCTTAGAGTTATTTTTCAAAATGTCTGCAGGTAACTGCAATCACCTGGTTTTGAAAAGAATTCTTTTGGTATGTGCTTTGTCGTATCACGGCAGACACAGGGTCCAGTGATAAAAAGCCCCGAATTTTCGGGGTTTTTTATTATCAGGTAATAGCAATTTTGGGCGTTAGCCCTTTTTTTATGTCTTGGGGGTGGGCTTGTCCACATTAGAGCAAAAATTAACTGAGTTAGTCACCGCTCCGGTAGAAGCGCTTGGCTACGAACTGGTCGGCATTGAGTTCGTTCGCGGCCGTGTATCGACACTGCGTATCTATATTGATAGTGAGAATGGCATCAACGTTGATGATTGTGCTGATGTCAGCCGCCAGGTCAGTGCAGTAATGGATGTCGAAGATCCGGTCACCGTTGCTTATAATCTTGAAGTTTCATCACCTGGTCTTGAAAGACCGTTGTTTAACGCAGCACACTATCAGCGTTTTACCGGAGATGAGGTAAGTCTGGTGTTGCGGATTGCGGTGCAGAACCGCCGTAAGTGGCAGGGCATCATTAAAGCCGTAGAAGGTGAAATGGTGACCGTGACCGTCGAGGGTAATGATGAAGTGTTCGCGCTGAGTAATATTCAGAAAGCGAATCTGGTCCCCCATTTTTAAACGTCCGGATTGAGGCTAACCAGGATGAACAAAGAAATCTTAGCTGTTGTAGAAGCCGTTTCTAACGAGAAATCCCTGCCGCGCGAAAAAATTTTTGAAGCGCTGGAAAGTGCGCTTGCAACGGCAACAAAGAAAAAATACGAACAGGAAATCGATGTTCGTGTTTGTATTGATCGTAAAAGTGGTGACTTTGATACCTTCCGTCGTTGGCTGATTGTTGATGAAGTGACGCTGCCAACCCGTGAAATCACGCTGGAGGCGGCTCAGTTTGAAGATGAGAACCTTACTCTCGGCGAGTTCGTGGAAGATCAGATCGAATCTGTGGTTTTCGACCGTATCACCACCCAGACAGCGAAACAGGTTATCGTCCAGAAAGTTCGCGAAGCCGAACGTGCGATGGTGGTTGATCAGTTCCGTGAGCAGGAAGGCGAAATCATTACCGGTGTGGTAAAAAAAGTTAACCGTGACAGCATCTCTCTGGAAGTGCGTCCGACCGACGGTTCTGCCACCAGTGCTGAAGCAGTGATCCTCCGTGAAGATATGCTGCCACGTGAAAACTTCCGCCCGGGCGACCGTATCCGCGGTATTCTTTATGCGGTGCGTCCTGAAGCCCGTGGAGCGCAGCTGTTTGTCAGCCGCTCTAAGCCTGAAATGCTGAAAGAGTTATTCCGCATTGAAGTGCCGGAAATCGGTGAAGAAGTTATCGAACTTAAAGGCGCGGCCCGTGATCCGGGATCACGTGCTAAAATTGCTGTAAAAACCAATGACAAACGTATCGATCCCGTAGGTGCCTGTGTAGGTATGCGTGGTGCTCGTGTACAGGCCGTTTCCAGTGAACTGGGCGGTGAGCGTATCGATATTGTGCTGTGGGATGATAATCCGGCACAGTTTGTGATTAATGCCATGGCACCTGCTGATGTCGCATCCATTGTGGTGGATGAAGACAATCACACCATGGATATCGCTGTTGAAGCCGGAAATCTGGCTCAGGCGATCGGCCGTAATGGCCAAAACGTACGTTTAGCCTCTCAGCTGAGTGGCTGGGAACTGAACGTAATGACGGTTGATGACCTGCAGGCGAAGCATCAGGCAGAAGCTCATGCAGCCATCGATATGTTTACGAAATACCTCGATATTGACGAGGAATTCGCTACTGTACTGGTAGAAGAAGGGTTCTCGACTCTCGAAGAACTGGCCTATGTGCCGGTCGATGAGCTGCTGGAAATTGACGGGCTCGAAGAAGAGATGGTAGAGGCTCTGCGTGAACGAGCTAAAAATGCGTTGACCACCCTGGCGTTGGCAAAAGAAGAAAGTCTGGGTAACCAGAAACCTGCAGATGATTTACTGGCTCTGCAGGGAATGGATAAAGACCTGGCCTATCGTCTGGCTGCTAAAGGCGTCAGCACTCTGGAAGAATTAGCTGAACAGGGTATTGATGACCTCACAGATATTGAAGAGCTTTCTGCAGAGAAAGCCGGCGAGCTGATTATGGCTGCACGTAATATCTGCTGGTTTGGCGGTGACGCATAACTAACAGGAAGGAACAGCATGACTGATGTAACTGTAAAATCGCTGGCTGCAGAAATTGAAACTCCTGTTGATCGTCTGGTACAGCAACTGGCTGATGCAGGCATCACTAAGTCTGAAAACGACTCTGTGACTGAACAGGAAAAACAAAGTTTACTGTCATACCTGAACCGTGAGCACGGTACTACGGATTCAGGTAAACTCACTTTGCAACGTAAAACACGCAGTACCTTGAATATTCCCGGCACCGGGGGTAAAAGTAAATCTGTGCAAATTGAAGTCCGCAAAAAGCGTACCTATGTGAAAGATGATGCCGAGGCGGAACGCCAGGCAGAAGCTGAAGCACAGGCACAGCGTGAAGCGGAAGAGGCAGCACGCCGTGAGGCAGAAGAAAAAGCCAGACGCGTTGCTGAAGAACAAGCGAAACGTGAAGCCGAAGATAAAGCTAAGCGTGAGGCAGAAGAAAAAGCCAGACGTGAAGCTGCGGAAACAAAAACTGTGACGAATCAACAAAAGAACGATATGACCCAGGCAGCACCATCAGAAAAAGCCCGTCGCGAAGCGGAAGCCGCTGAACTTAAGCGTAAAACCGAAGAAGAAGCACGCCGTAAGCTGGAAGCAGAAGCAAAGCGTGTTGCTGAAGAAGCCCGTAAACTGGCTGAAGAGAAAGGCGAAGAGTGGCAGAAGCCGGTGGAAACCGAAGACGCTTCTGACTACCACGTGACTACATCAACTCACGCCCGTCAGGCTGAAGACGAGAACGATCGTCAGGTTGAAGGTGGCCGTGGCCGTACCCGCACTGCGACCAAAAGCCCGCGTGCAAAGAAAAGTAACAAACACTCTGAAGCGAAAACTGACCGTGAAGAAGCACGTGCAGCTGTTCGCGGCGGTAAAGGCGGTAAACATCGTAAGGGCAGCGCTCTGCAGCAAGGCTTTAACAAGCCGGCGCAGGTGGTTAACCGTGATGTAGTGATCGGTGAAACGGTGACAGTCGCTGAACTGGCGAACAAAATGGCAGTGAAAGGTTCTCAGGTCATCAAAGTAATGATGAAACTGGGTGCCATGGCGACCATCAACCAGGTTATCGATCAGGAAACTGCTCAGCTGGTTGCCGAAGAAATGGGTCACAAAGTGATCCTGCGTCGTGAAAACGAGCTGGAAGAAGCGGTAATGAGTGACCGTGATATCGGCGGACATACAGAAGCTGAATCACGTGCGCCGGTGGTAACTATCATGGGTCACGTTGACCACGGTAAAACCTCGCTGCTGGATTATATCCGTTCTGCAAAAATTGCTTCCGGTGAAGCCGGTGGTATTACCCAGCATATCGGTGCTTACCACGTTGAAACCGGTAACGGCATGATCACTTTCCTGGATACTCCTGGCCACGCCGCGTTTACCGCAATGCGTGCCCGTGGTGCTCAGGCAACGGATATCGTTATCCTGGTAGTCGCAGCGGATGATGGTGTGATGCCTCAGACCGTAGAAGCTATCCAGCATGCTAAAGCGGCCAATGTACCGGTGGTGGTTGCAGTTAACAAAATCGATAAACCAGATTCTGATCCGGATCGGGTTAAAAATGAACTGACCCAGTACGGAATTATTCCGGAAGAGTGGGGCGGCGAAAACATGTTCGTCAATGTCTCTGCGAAAGCAGGTACCGGTGTTGATGACCTGTTACAGGCAATCCTGCTGCAGGCAGAAGTTCTGGAACTGAGAGCGGTACGCAGTGGTATGGCAAGCGGTGTGGTTATCGAATCCTTCCTTGATAAAGGCCGTGGTCCGGTTGCTACCGTACTGGTACGTGCCGGTACCCTGAACAAAGGCGATATCGTCCTTTGTGGCTTCGAATATGGCCGTGTCCGTGCGATGCGTAACGAACTGGGACGGGAAGTTCTGGAAGCCGGTCCGTCAATCCCGGTCGAAATTCTCGGTCTGTCAGGTGTACCTGCTGCCGGTGATGAAGCGACTGTGGTACGTGATGAGAAGAAAGCACGCGAAGTTGCTCTGTATCGTCAGGGTAAATTCCGTGAAGTTAAACTGGCTCGTCAGCAGAAATCTAAACTGGAAAACATGTTTGCTAACATGACAGAAGGTGACGTTTCTGAACTGAATATCGTACTGAAGGCAGACGTACAGGGCTCGGTTGAAGCTATTTCAGATTCATTACTGAAACTGTCTACCGATGAAGTTAAAGTGAAAATTGTCGGTTCCGGTGTCGGTGGTATTACCGAAACTGATGCCACTCTGGCAGCGGCATCTAATGCTATCGTGCTGGGCTTTAACGTTCGTGCTGATGCATCAGCGCGCCGTGTTATTGAAGCTGAAAGCCTGGATCTGCGTTACTACTCGGTTATCTATAACCTGATCGACGAAGTAAAAGCAGCAATGAGCGGTATGCTGGCACCGGAATACAAACAGCAGATCATTGGTCTGGCTGAAGTCCGTGATGTATTTAAATCACCGAAATTTGGTGCCATTGCCGGTTGTATGGTTACTGAAGGTGTGGTTAAACGTCATAATCCTATCCGTGTCCTGCGTGAGAACGTGGTTATTTATGAAGGCGAGCTGGAATCTCTGCGCCGCTTCAAAGATGACGTCAACGAAGTCCGTAATGGTATGGAATGTGGTATCGGTGTGAAGAACTATAATGATGTTCGCGCCGGCGATTCTATCGAAGTGTTTGAAGTTATTGAAATCAAACGTACTATCGATTAATCGTTACCAGGTTATGACTATTTGGGAGGCCGCTGGCCTCCCGAATTATTTGAAAGGAGCAAAAAGATGGCAAAAGAATTCGGTCGTTCTCAGCGTGTTGCTCAGGAATTGCAAAAAGAAATTGCCCTGATTATTCAGCGCGAAATCAAAGATCCCCGTCTCGGTATGATGGTAACCGTATCCAGTGTCGAAGTGTCACGCGACCTGGCCTATGCCAAAGTATTTGTCACATTCCTGAATGATAAAGACGAAGATGCAGTAAAAGCAGGGGTTAAAGCATTACAGGATGCTTCCGGCTTTATCCGTACTCTGCTGGGTAAAGCGATGCGCTTGCGTATTGTCCCGGAACTGACGTTTTTCTATGATAATTCCCTGGTCGAAGGTATGCGTATGTCTAACCTGGTATCCAATGTAGTTAAGCGGGATAACGAACGTCGCGGCGATAAGCCTGAAGAGCACGAGGAGGACTGATGGGACGTCCCCGTCGCCGTGGGCGTGATATCCACGGGGTATTACTGCTGGATAAGCCCACGGGTATATCCTCCAATGATTTGCTGCAAAAAGTAAAACGTATTTATAACGCGAACAGGGCCGGCCATACGGGCGCGCTGGATCCGCTGGCAACGGGCATGCTGCCCATTTGCCTCGGTGAAGCGACCAAATTTTCCCGTTACCTGCTCGACTCTGATAAACGTTACCGTGTTATCGCCCGGCTCGGCCAGCGTACCGATACCTCCGATGCGGATGGTAATGTGGTTGAAGAACGTCCGGTCCGTTTTACTGCCGCTGAGCTTGCTCAGGCGCTGGACAGTTTTCGCGGGCAAACCCTGCAAGTGCCTTCTATGTTTTCGGCACTGAAACATCAGGGACGCCCGTTATATGAATATGCCCGTCAGGGTATCACTGTTGAACGGGAACCCCGGCCGATCACTGTCCATGAGTTACAGTTTATCCGTCATCAGGATGATGAACTGGAGCTGGAAATTCATTGTTCAAAAGGCACCTATATCCGGACCATTATTGATGATCTGGGTGAAAAGCTTGGCTGCGGTGCTCATGTCACCATGCTGCGCCGTGTACAGGTCGCCCGTTATCCGATGGATAAAATGGTCACCCTGGAGCAGTTACAAACACTGGCCGCGCCGGACCCACAGGGACACACCGATCTGGCGGCCCTGGATGCGTTACTGATGCCAATGGACAGCCCTGCGGAAGACTATCCGCTGGTGAATTTGCCGGAATCCGTCAGTCACTGGTTTAAACTCGGTCAGCCGGTACAAATTGCCGGTGCGCCAGCCAATGGCCTGGTGCGCGTCAGTGAAGGCGACAGTCAGAAGTTTATCGGTATGGCAGAAATCGACGATCAGGGGCGTGTTGCACCGCGCCGACTGGTGGTTGAATATTTCGACTGAGTTATTTGCACTCATGTCGGCCGCAGAGTAGAATGACGCGGCTTTAAAGTGGGGAGCTGAATTAGAGATCGGCAACCTGAAATCAACACATATATTGGAGTTTATTATGTCTCTAAGCGTAGAAGCTAAAGCAGAGATCGTTGCTAAATTCGGTCGTGGTACCAATGACAGTGGTTCAACTGAAGTTCAGGTTGCTCTGCTGACTGCACAGATTAACCACCTGCAGGGTCACTTTTCTGAGCACAAAAAAGACCACCACAGCCGTCGCGGTCTGCTGCGTATGGTTTCCCAGCGTCGTAAGCTGCTGGATTACCTGAAGCGTAAAGATGTTGCACGTTACTCGAGCCTGATCGAAGCTCTGGGTCTGCGTCGCTAAGTCTGAAGAGTTTTTTCAATGGTCTGTACGTTGCGTTATCAGCCGTGCTGTTCCGGCGAAAAAATTTGAGCGAGTTTCGCGAAAAGGGGCCTGTATGGCCCCTTTTTTCGGGGGACTGGCAGTATTTCTGCTAAAACTCATGTATTGTTACCGTGAGTGATCTTTATTTGCACGATTCGCGCGGCTAATGAGAAACCTTATCCCACCGGCAGTACGGAAAGATTTGTCATTAGTCGCGAGGATGCTGGAAGATCAAAACCCATGATACAGAGAGCCTGAAAAAGGCTATCTGATTAAAAATTAAAGGATCTAAACTTTGCTGAATCCGATTGTACGTAAATTCCAGTATGGCCAGCATACCGTCACTCTGGAAACAGGAATGATGGCCCGTCAGGCGACTGCTGCTGTGATGGCAAGCATTGATGATACCTGTGTATTCGTGACCGTTGTCGGTCAGAAGAAAGCGAAACCAGGCCAGGACTTTTTCCCGTTAACGGTTAACTATCAGGAACGTACTTACGCTGCCGGCCGTATCCCGGGAAGCTTCTTCCGTCGTGAAGGTCGTCCGAGTGAAGGTGAAACACTGATTGCGCGTCTGATTGACCGTCCGGTGCGTCCGCTGTTCCCTGAAGGTTTTGTCAATGAAGTACAGGTTATTGCAACTGTTGTTTCTGTTAACCCACAGGTTAACCCGGACATCGTGGCAATGATTGGTGCGTCAGCGGCCCTTTCTTTATCTGGTATTCCGTTCAATGGTCCCATCGGTGCAGCCCGTGTTGGTTACATCAATGATCAGTATGTTCTGAACCCGACCACTGAAGAGATGGCTAACACCCGTCTGGATCTGGTGGTGGCCGGTACCGAGAATGCGGTACTGATGGTTGAGTCAGAAGCTGATGTACTGAGCGAAGAACAAATGCTGGGTGCGGTGGTCTTTGGCCATGAGCAACAGCAGGTTGTGATCGAAAATATTAAATCTCTGGTTGCTGAAGCAGGCAAACCACGCTGGGACTGGCAGCCGGAAGCGGCAAATGAAGCTCTGAATTCACGTATTGCTGCACTGGCTGAAGCTCGTCTGAGTGACGCTTACCGCATTACAGAGAAACAGCAACGCTATGAGCAGGTTAACCTGATCAAAAGCGAAACTATTGCTGCACTGAAAGCAGAAGATGAAGCACTGGATGAAGGCGAAATCAGTGACCTGCTGCACGCCATCGAGAAAAACGTTGTCCGTGCACGTATTCTGAACGGCGAACCGCGTATCGATGGACGTGAAAAAGATATGGTTCGTGGTCTGGACGTTCGTACTGGTGTTCTGCCGCGTACCCACGGTTCAGCACTGTTTACCCGTGGTGAAACTCAGGCACTGGTTACGGCAACACTGGGTACCACCCGTGATGCGCAGAACCTGGATGAGCTGATGGGCGAAAGAACCGACAGCTTCCTGTTCCACTACAACTTCCCTCCGTACTCTGTGGGCGAAACCGGTATGGTGGGTTCACCAAAACGCCGTGAAATCGGCCACGGTCGTCTGGCGAAGCGCGGCGTGCTGGCGATGATGCCAAAAGCCGATGTCTTCCCGTACACTGTACGTGTGGTATCAGAAATCACCGAATCTAACGGTTCATCATCTATGGCATCAGTCTGTGGTGCTTCTCTGGCACTGATGGATGCCGGGGTGCCTATCAAAGCCGCAGTAGCGGGTATTGCGATGGGTCTGGTGAAAGACGGCGAACGTTATGTTGTCCTGTCTGATATCCTGGGCGACGAAGATCACCTGGGTGATATGGACTTTAAAGTTGCCGGTAGCCGCGACGGTGTGACTGCACTGCAGATGGACATCAAAATCGAAGGTATTACCCGCGAAATTATGCAGGTTGCATTGAACCAGGCGAAAGGTGCGCGTTTGCATATCCTGGGTACCATGGAACAGGCAATCAGCACCCCGCGTATCGAAATATCTGAATTTGCACCACGTATTCATACTATTCGTATCAATCCGGACAAAATCAAAGATGTTATCGGTAAGGGGGGGGCAGTTATCCGTGCTCTGACCGAAGAGACCGGTACCACTATCGAAATCGAAGATGACGGTACCGTAAAAATTGCGGCTACTGATGGTGACAAAGCGAAAGAAGCTATCCGCCGTATCGAAGAAATCACCGCAGAAATCGAAGTGGGCCGTATTTATAACGGTAAAGTCACCCGTATCGTTGATTTCGGAGCATTCGTTGCCATTGGTGGCGGTAAAGAAGGTCTGGTACATATTTCTCAGATCGCTGAAAAGCGTGTAGAAAAAGTGACAGACTATCTGCAGATGGGCCAGGAAGTTCCGGTTAAAGTACTGGAAGTCGACCGTCAGGGTCGTGTACGCCTGAGCATCAAAGAAGCGGCTGAAAAACCGCAGGCAGAAGAAACCGCAGCGACGAATCCGTCCGACGCCGGTTAAGCGTTCGATGATTTTCCTGCTCTCCGGACACCCGGAGAGCAGGATTTCTGTTATCGCGAGGGCAGGATTCCTTTGCACGGCAGGCGGATGACAGGATATTCATCCTAATGTTTGTATTCGGGAGTGGGATAATGAAGCCTTATTTGCGCTGGGGTTTTGTTGCGACAGCTTTATTGCTGGCAGGATGCAGCAGCTCTAATTGGCGTCAGAACGAAGTTCTTGCCGTGCCTTTGCAGCCAACGTTGCAGCAGGAAGTCATCCTGGCACGTATGGAACAAATTCTTGCCAGTCGTGCTCTCACCGATGATGAACGCGCACAGCTGTTATATGAGCGCGGAGTGTTGTATGATAGTTTAGGTTTGCGGGCACTCGCACGGAACGATTTTTCCCAAGCGTTGTCTATCAGACCAGATATGCCAGAAGTATTTAACTATCTTGGTATATACTTAACGCAGGCAGGTAATTTTGATTCTGCCTATGAAGCGTTTGATTCTGTACTTGAGCTTGATCCAACTTACAATTATGCGCATTTAAACCGTGGTATCGCGCTGTATTACGGCGGTCGATACAAGTTAGCGCAAGATGATCTGCTGGCGTTTTATCAGGACGATCCTAATGATCCTTTTCGTACGCTTTGGCTCTATCTCGACGAACGTGAGATAAATGCAGACAAAGCGAAAGTCGCGCTCAGGCAGCGTTATGACTCGGCGAACAGAGATCAATGGGGATGGAATATTGTCGAATTCTACCTGGGCGATATCAGTGAAAAAACACTGATGGCGCGTTTACAGGCGGATGCTACGGATAACACCTCGCTCGCTGAACATCTCAGTGAAACCAACTTCTATTTAGGTAAGTATTACCTAAGTCTGGGGGAGAAGGATAACGCGGAAGCGTTATTCAAACTGGCGGTTGCCAACAATGTGAATAACTTTGTTGAACACCGATACGCATTGTTGGAACTGGCGGAACTTGGCCAGGCACAAGACGATTTATCAGAATCCGACCAGCAATAGCTGACGACATTTAACGCCCTTTGTTTATGTATCCTGTCATCCTTCGGGGTGAGGGGTGTTTTATTCGTCAAAAACTTCTAATTTGAGCCGGTTCACACTTTTCAATGAAAATAACTGAAAGTTTTCATGACGAGTTATGTAGACTGGCCGCCGTTATCTAAGAGGCACGTGTACTACATGACTGATATTCAAACCACTTTTTCCGATCTGGGCCTTAACGAATCCATTTTGTCTGCACTGAATGACATGGGATACGTTAAACCATCGCCAATCCAGGCTGCCTGTATTCCTCATCTGCTGGAAGGCCGTGATGTTCTGGGTATGGCTCAGACCGGAAGTGGTAAAACAGCGGCATTCTCTTTGCCATTGCTGAACAACATTGATCCTTCTCTGAAAGCACCACAAATTCTGGTGCTGGCACCGACCCGTGAGTTGGCGGTACAGGTAGGTGAAGCTGCTACTGAGTTTTCTAAACATATGCGCGGCGTTAACGTTCTGGCCCTGTACGGTGGTCAGCGTTACGACGTACAGCTGCGCGCCCTGCGTCAGGGACCACAGATTGTTGTCGGTACTCCCGGCCGTCTGCTGGATCACCTGAAACGCGGTACTCTGGACCTGTCTAACCTGCGTGGTCTGGTGCTGGACGAAGCTGATGAAATGCTGCGTATGGGCTTCATCGAAGACGTTGAAACCATTATGGCGCAGATCCCTGAAGGGCATCAGACAGCGCTGTTCTCTGCGACTATGCCGGAAGCAATCCGTCGTATTACCCGTCGCTTTATGAAAGATCCACAGGAAGTGCGCATTCAGTCCAGCATCACTACCCGTCCGGACATCAGCCAGTCTTACTGGACTGCTTACGGCCGTAAGAGCGATGCACTGGTACGTTTCCTGGAAGCAGAAGATTTTGATGCGGCGATTATCTTCGTTCGTACCAAAAATGCCACCCTGGAAGTTGCTGAAACTCTGGAGCGCAGTGGTTACAGCAGTGCAGCACTGAACGGTGACATGAACCAGTCACTGCGTGAACAGACTCTGGAACGCCTGAAAGATGGTCGTCTGGATATTCTGATTGCCACCGACGTTGCCGCACGTGGTCTGGACGTTGAACGTATCAGCCTGGTGGTAAACTACGACATCCCTCTGGATGCAGAATCTTACGTACACCGTATTGGCCGTACTGGCCGTGCGGGTCGTGCGGGGCGTGCTTTACTGTTCGTGGAGAACCGTGAGCGTCGTCTGCTACGCAACATCGAACGCACCATGAAGCTGACGATTCCGGAAGTTGAACTGCCAAATGCAGAACTGCTGAGCAGCCGTCGTCAGGCGAAATTTGCTGAGCGCGTACAGCAGCAACTGGAAAGCAGCGATCTGGATCAGTATCGTGCACTGCTGGAGAAATTATCGCCGCAGGAAGATCTGGATATGGAAACTCTGGCTGCCGCTCTGCTGAAAATGGCCCAGGGTGAACGTCCGTTAATCGTCCCTGCTGATGCACCTCGTCCTGCACGCCGTGAGTTCCGTGACCGTGATGAGCGTGGCAGCCGTGATGATCGTCGTGGTAACCGTGAAGGTGGCCGTGATGGTGATCGTCCGCGTCGTGAGCGTCGCGATGTCGGCGAAATGCAGATGTACCGCATTGAAGTTGGCCGTGATGATGGTGTTGAAGTGCGTCATATCGTTGGTGCTATCGCTAACGAAGGTGATATCAGCAGCCGCTATATCGGTAACATCAAATTGTTTGGTACCCACTCAACAATTGAATTACCAAAAGGTATGCCGGGTGAAGTTCTGCAGCACTTTACGAAAACCCGTATTCTGAACAAGCCGATGAATATGCAACTGATTGGTGATGCACCACAGTCACGTGAGCCACGTCGTGGTGGCCGTGAAGGTGGTCGTGAGGGCGGCGGTCGTCGTTTTTCGGATCGTCGTGAAGGTGGTCGTGAAGGCGGTCGTGGTTTCGGTGGAAACCGTGAAGGTCATCGTGGTCAGCGTCGTGAAGATGGTGCCGCACCGGCTGCCCGTCGTCGCGAATATTAATCGTTAGTCACTACTGCCGGCGGGAACAGCATCGCTGTTTGCGCCGGGTCAGAAAATAAAAAAGCGATGGTGAAAACCATCGCTTTTTTTTATATCTGCTGGCCGGTGGCAGATCAGTGTTTCAGCGATTCTGCCGCGGCCATGGCCAGGGAGAACGAATAAATCCGTGCCTCATTATCAAAAATCTGCCCGTTAATCATCAGTTCATCTGGCTGGTATTGCTGCTGCAAAGATGCCAGTCCCTGGGTGACAGAGGCCTGGTCTCCGACCAGCGACATCCCCAGCGCCCGGTCAACACCATATTTTTCGGCCGGCGACCAGACCGTATCCATATTTTCGACCGGGGCAGGTAACGGCCCGGGCATACCACGACGCAGGTTAATAAACTGCTGTTGTTGTGAAGTAAACAGAAAGCGCGCTCTGGCTTTACTTTCGGCGGCAATCACATTCACACCAATCATCACATAAGGTGCTGCCAGCCGGTCGGAAGGACGGAAATTTTCGCGGTAAAGAGTCACTGCCTGCGACAGCATATCCGGTGCAAAATGAGAAGCGAAGGCGAAAGGTAACCCCATCCGCGCCGCAAGCTGTGCACTGTACAGGCTGGAACCCAGCAGCCATACCGGAACCCGTAGCCCGGTGCCCGGAACCGGCTGAACATCAAAAGCGGTACCTGCCGGAGCATCAAACCAGCGGATCAGCTGTTCAATGTCCTGCGGGAAGTTATCTTCGGCATTGCCACTCATATGACGGCGCAGTGCCATCATGGTCCGCTGGTCAGAGCCCGGTGCACGGCCAATACCCAGATCAATCCTGTCAGGATACAGAGTGGCGAGAGTACCAAATTGTTCCGCAATCACCAGCGGGGCATGGTTAGGCAGCATAACACCGCCTGATCCCAGACGCAGATGGCGGGTATTTGCGGCCAGGTAGCCAATCAGCACCGACGTAGCGGCACTGGCAATCCCGGTCATATTATGGTGCTCAGCCAGCCAGTAACGATGATACCCGGCGGATTCGGCGTATTTTGCCAGTGCCAGTGAATTGCTAAAAGCAGTTCGCGGGTCAGAGTGTTCAGGGACCGGGGAAAGATCCAGTACTGAAAGTTTGAAGGGCTTGAGCTCAGACATAGTCATACCTTTATCACACCGAAATCTCTGACGGATTACCGGCAGAGTGACGCAGAACACGTCACTCTCAATGTATCGGGTTTTGTTTAGGATCACCTAAGCCGATTGTGCCCCTGGCGGGTTATCCAGCGCCATCCCTTCAATATTGCGCCAGTAACCGTTGCAGTGGTCGATTGGTACTAAATCAAAGGGAGCCTCACCGTTCTGGTTGTTACGTAACTGTCGTATCAGCGCCGGTGTCTGTAAATCTGACGGTGATACACGGAAAACATCTACCAGCCCGTGCATCCCTTTCTGTGCATTGCCGAGGTGATAACAATATCCGCTCATGGTCTGAATTCCGTTCAGTACAAACACCTGCTGCCCTTCCTGTGACAGTACCTTGCGGCCCTGCGGGTAACGGATACAGCAAGTCTCACAATGGTCTTTATCACGATTTTCCGAGCGGGCGGTAAAACAGCGTGCGGATAATGCCAGCGGCAGATATCCGTAACCAAACACTTCCACTTCAAACTGATCGCGAAATCCGGCGTCTTCGCACGCTTTCAGCAACTCTGACAGCCAGTCCCGCGACAGTTCCACCGGCATACACCAGCGTATCATTCCCTGTCTGAGGAGTATTTTCAGGGCCGGTGCGTTGTAGATATTCAGTGCATGTCCGGCAACAAAAGGCAGCCCATGCTCAGCGGCAAGATTGACGGTGCCCATATCGCTGGCCTCGATCATAAACTCACCGTTGCTGATATAGCGTTTTAATTCTTTCAGTTCGGAAGGGGACTGTAGCAGGGATAAGGTACTCAACACCACCTGCTTACCGGCTGTCGCCAGCGGGCGGGCCAGTTCCATCCATTGTCCGAAGGAGGTGGCACGGCGTTTGCTGCATACTGCCTCACCGAGATAAATAATATCTGCGGTACTGCTGGCCGCCTGCTGATAAAACGCATCTAATTTTTCTGTTGGCCAGTACCACAGTACCGGCCCGAGGGCGTATTTCATCGGCTATCCTTATTGCCATTGGCGGTGCAGCGCACCCAGTGTGGTTTGTGTGCCTTCCGCCAGCTCACCAAGTTGTTGCATCCAGCGCGGATCCACCCCGAAGTTACCTGCCGTACATACGCAGGGCTGCGTTGCCGGCCTTCAATCTTCACTGAAACAATGCCCATCCGCTGCAGTTCCGGCAGCAGTGCCAGGGTATTCAGGCTGGTGGGTTCTTCAAGGACGTGATAGCGCTGCCCGTCGACCAGGTAGCGGCCTTTACACAGGGTCGGGTAACCGGCGTTTTCATCCAGCCGGAAACGGTCAATAAGCACGTTATTCAGCCGCGAATCCATACCCTGGCCTGTGGTCTGCCAGCGGACAAATTTGGCCGGAGAACAGGCTCCCGCCGTATTCGGAGATTCACCGGTCATCCAGGAAGACAGATAACAGCGCCCCTCCGCCATAATGCACAGGCTGCCGAAAGCAAATACTTCCAGCGGCACTGTCGTTTCCCGGGCCAGTTGCCGTACCTGATGTAATGACAGCACCCTTGGCAGCACCACCCGATGGACAGCAAATTCGCGCTGGTAGAAACGTATCGCTTCTGTATTCGTCGCAGAAGCCTGAACCGATAAATGCCGTTCCGTCCGGGGATAACGTGACGAAGCGTACTCCAGCAGTGCCGGATCGGCGAGGATCAGTGCATCAGCACCACTGTTTACTGCAACATCAATCGCCTGTTTCCAGCGGTTAAAACCGGCCGGATGAGCAAAGGTATTGATAGCAACATGCAACTTTCTCTGGTGCTGATGCAGATATTTTGCCGCCTGTTCCAGACGTTCAGGGGTAAAATTCAGCCCGGTGAAATGCCGTGCATTAGTATCATCTTTCAGGCCGACATACACTGCATCTGCCCCCTGTTCCACTGCAGTTTTCAGGGCGGGAAGATTACCTGCCGGACATAACAGTTCCATACGTCTCTCCACAGAATTTACAGGGAAGAAAGTGTAGGGAAATTTATCCGCCAGAAAGTTGATTCAGGGCAGAGTATTACCGGATAGTCACGAAGATCACCGGATCTACAGATAAAATGGCGTTTTTGTTCTGATGTCAGATTAAGGAAGATACCATGCTGCAGCGCTTACATTATCAACTGGTTAACAGGATGCCGGGATTACTGGCCACCCCTCTGGGCAGGGTGCCGTTGTTCTGCAAAAAAATGTGTCTCCGACAGCTGATCAACTGGCAGTACCAGCAATTGATTGCTGACGGTGAAATTGATTTTCTGCAACAACGCAGGCTGGGTATTGATATCAGTGATCTGCGCTGGAAATGGGTGATGACTCTGGAGGCAGGGCGGATTATCGTGACTGATGACTCAGTGGCGGATGTCTGGTTCCGGGCAGGAATTAATGATCTGATTTTACTCGCGGCAGGTCGTAAAGACCCGGATATGTTATTCTTCCAGCGCCGGCTGATTGTGGAAGGTGATACAGAATTGGGGCTTGCGGTAAAAAACCTGATGGATGCTATCGAACCCGAAGCAATGCCGGCGTTATTATATAACGGGTTGCAGCATCTTGCTGCATTTACAGAAGCAGGAATGACACAGGACGCCAGCGTTATTACGGTGCGCGAAGAGAACTCATGCTAATTCGGACTGAGATTGGTATTGATGCACCAGGCATCGACCGTTTATTAAAACACTGTTTTGGCTCAGAGCATGAAGCGAAACGGGTCAGAATGCTGCGCGAACAGGGGCTGCTTACTCTGGGTGTGGTTGCGACAGATGATGAAGGGCAGGTACTGGGTTATGCGGCGTTCAGTCCGGTAACTTCAGGCGGTGAAGATCATGGCTGGGTGGTGTTATATCCGCTGGCAGTGAACAGTGACCAGCCTGCGGGGCTGGATGAAAAACTGGTCTGTGAAGCCCTGGATACCCTGAATGAGTTTGGCTACAGTGCAGTGATCGCCGAAAATCAGACTGCCTGCCTGCCACGGGTCGGTTTTACTGTCGCTGATGGTTTGGAATACCAGTGCCCGGCCGGTCATACGCAACAGGCCCTGCTTATCTATCCGCTGGCAAATGGTCCGACAGAAACGGGCCACGGAACACTGACATTCTCAGCGCCTTTTTACGGATGATCTTTAAACCAGAGTAACAGGTTATCGGGTTGCTGAGCGACCAGTAACAGTTTATCCCTGCGGGATCGTTGCTTAAGCTGATATTCAAGTTTTGACGCCAGCGAACGATCACCGGCAGGGCATTGAAACACTAAACTTAGCGGACCTTTGCCGCGCAAAGCTTTAGCACCGTTACCCTGCTGATGGCGCATAAAGCGCCGTGCAACATCTGTAGTGATGCCCGTATATAAGGCACCTGATGCGGTACGCACCATATAAAGGGACCAGCACTTTTCCATCAGTATCTTTTTCCTGTCCTGATTTTTGCAGGCAGTGTAGCCTGCAGTTTCTCGTGATGCCATTGGGTAATGGCTAAGGTCTGAATATGTCTGATTTAACACATTGTATTAATTACCTTAAAAAACATCATGTACTGACCCTGTGTACCGGCAGCGGTGAAAGCCTGTGGGCTGCGAATTGCTTTTATGTGTTTGATGAACAGGAAATAGCTTTCTGGCTGATGACAGAAGAAAGTACCCGTCATGGTCAGCTGATGTTGAAAAACAACCGGGTGGCAGGCACCGTGACGACCCCGACAGAGTCAGTGATGAAAATTAAAGGCATTCAGTACACCGGTGAAATTTTTCGACCGCAGGGTGAGCGGCTACAGCAGGCAGTCGCCTGTTACCAGCGGCAGTTTCCGGTTGCCAGAGCGATGAAAGCCCCTTTGTGGGAAATCCGTCCTGATCAACTCAAAATGACCGACAATACACTCGGTTTTGGCAAAAAAATCCACTGGTCACGTTCGGCCTGAATGTTATTTGGCGGTACTGACGCAGGGAGGCGGGCAGCCCCTTTGCGATCCTCTGGCGTACAGGATACTGCGCCTGCGCCGCTTCCCCTTCTCCTTCCTTGATCTGTTGCCATGTACAAAAAGTCACAATAAATAAAATCAGGTTATTCATAAAGATAACTTTTATTTATTAATTTCCTTTGCAATCATCTCTGATGTTATCTATTAGTTAATGCCTGATGTGTTCATCGTAAATACATTATCGGTAACTTTACTTTATTTATAAATCATTTTTCCGGAGCTGAAACCAGGCTCTGTGAGCATTTCACCTGCATACAGTCATACAGTCACTTTTTCTCATTGTGTAATATTTTTTATCAATGAGTTGTCCGGTATATCTGTTTTCAGTGGGGGAGTCTATGCAAAACAGTAAAGCTTCAGAACCTCAGTCCTGGTCGCCGACGGCGCACCATATTGTCCGGCGTAATGAGAAAGGAATGTTACCTAATCTGACCTCGCTGAACGGCATTCGCTTTATCGCGGCGATCAGTGTGTTTCTGTTTCACTCGACCCTGGGTCCGATTCTGGCACCGTTTTCTGATCCTCAGGTCAGTCACTGGTATTACGTGATCTTCAGTAAAAGCGGCTGGGTCAGTGTATCTATGTTCTTTATCCTGAGCGGTTTTGTGATGGGATGGTCGTCCCGCCCGGTCGATCACCCGCTGCGCTTTTATAAACGTCGCTTTGCAAAGATCTACCCGGTAAATGTGGTGGTTATGGTGATTGTGGTCGCGACCGGGGTGATCAGTTTCCGGCGGCCGGATATCTGGTTACCTAACTTATTTCTGGTTCAGAGCTGGATCCCGCGGGCAGAGAATTATATTGGCGGGAATACACCCAGCTGGTTTTTATGCGCTATCATTTTGTTTTATATTATTTTTCCTTTTGTTTTCCGCTGGGTGAAAGCCCTCCCCGCAGATAAACTGTGGACCACCATCTTTATCTGCTATCTCGGCATGATCATCAGTCAGGTCATTATTTTCTATGCGACCCGTCATGAAACACCGCTGCCCGGCTGGCCTTTTAAAGTCGGTGAAATCGAGTGGTGGCTGTCTTACACTTTCCCGCTGACCAGGGTATTTGAATTCGTTATCGGGCTGGTACTTTCCCGTATTATTCTCGAAGGTTACTTTATCCGCATCAGTACTGTTACCAGTACTCTGCTGGTGGCCGCCAGCTACATTATTGATGTGAATTTACCTTTTCAGTTCAGTTATAACCTGATTACGTTATATCCGCTGGTTTTCCTGCTGGGATCTCTGACTGTCGGTGATATCCGGGGAAAAAAATCATTCCTGAATTTACCGGTAATGCAGTGGCTGGGTAATATTTCTTTCGGCTTCTATATGATCCATTTCACTATCTTAATCCTGCTGAAACGCTGGGCAGGGGGCGAGAAATTTAATCTCCCTGACGGGATTTTGATACTGGTATTCGCGGCAGTCGTCAGTGTGCTCCTGGGCTGGATCCTGTATAAATTTGTGGAAATTCCCTGCGGAAATTACCTGAATTCCAGGTCCGGATCTAAAAAACAGACTGCCAATGCGCAGCAGGCCCGCGAGTGACAGCAATGCTGTTCTGAGTCCTGATGATGCAGTCTTGTCGGGTCAGGGCTCAGCGCAGATACCAGATACGCTGATTTCTGCTACCGCGCCATTTCAGGGTCAGATCTTTCTGGCTATCGATAAATTTACCGTCGATCAGTACATTAATACGAGCCACTATTTTGCGCTGTTCATTGGTGAGCCACTGAAAGCGGTAACCGCTCCACAGCCAGATATCTTTGCCGGGACACTCAGCATTTATCCGGCTGACCAACCGTAATATTGTGCTGATATTGGCCGGATACAGTGGATCTCCGCCAGACAATGATAGTCCCTGGCGGGGAATGCGGCTGTCGTTAAGGTCGGTGATAATCTGATCTTCCAGGTCCGGAGTGAACGGATACCCTGAGTCCGGCCGCCAGGTTGACTGGTTGTAGCATCCCCGGCAGTGATGTTCACAACCGGAGACAAACAACGTACAGCGGGTACCCGGACCGTTTACCACGTCCAGAGGATAATAGCGGTGGTAATTCATATACCGGGCCTTATATACCGTTCGGCATATGTTTTACGCGACGCGTTACTTCTTCCTGCTTACCGGCGTTGAAAGGTCTGGCATCGGGGCTGCCAAGATAGCCGCATACCCGCCTGGTGACTGACACCCGGGCCGGATCATGATTTCCGCACTGCGGACAGGTAAATCCCTTACTGGTACAACTGAATTCACCTTTAAAGCCACAGTTATAACATTCATCAATGGGCGTATTGGTGCCATAGTAAGGAATACGTGCATAGCTGTAATCCCAGACATCTTCGAGAGCTTTCAGATTATGTTGCAGATTCGGGTACTCGCCGTAGCAAATAAAACCGCCATTAGCGATTTGCGGATAAGGCGCTTCAAAATCAATCTTATCGTAGGGGTTAGCGGCTTTTTCGACATCCAGGTGGAAGCTGTTGGTGTAATAGCCTTTATCGGTTACTCCGGCGACAAGCCCGAACTCTGCAGCATCCAGCCGGCAGAAACGGTCACACAGGTTTTCACTGGGAGTACTGTACAGACTGAACCCATAGCCAGTTTCGGTTTTCCACTGATCTGTTGCCTGCCGCAGCCGGGTGACAATCGCCAGCGCTTTTTCCTGCAATTCCGCCGAATCAAACAGGTGCTGCCGGTTACCTGTCAGGGCATTGATGGTTTCATGCAGGCCGATATATCCCAGAGACACGGATGCCCGGCCGTTACGGAAAATTTTGCCGACTTTTTCATCGGCCTGCAAACGTACCCCGCAGGCACCTTCCATATAGAGTATGGGGGCAACCCTGGCACAGGTATTTTCCAGACGGCTGATTCGGCTCATCAGTGCCTGTTTCGCCGTATCCAGCCGCTGTTCCAGCAATGACCAGAAACGGGTTTCATCACCGCCGGCTTGCAGGGCTATACGGGGTAAATTCAGGCTGACCACCCCGATATTATTACGTCCTTCATGGATCTGCCGGCCATCTTCTTCATATACGCCGAGGAAACTGCGACAGCCCATCGGGGTTTTAAACGACCCGGTCACTTTTACGACCTGATCATAATTCAGAATATCCGGATACATCCGCTGGCTGGCACATTCCAGTGCCAGTTGCTTGATATCATAATTAATGTCTTCGGGACGGCGGTTTACTCCCTCGCGGATAGCAAACACCAGCTTCGGAAATACGGCCATTTTACGGTTTTTTCCCAGTCCGGCAAGGCGGTTTTTCAGGACAGAGATCTGAATCAGCCGTGAAGCACGTGACGTTCCCAGCCCGAAGCCAAAGGTGACAAAAGGGGTCTGGCCATTAGCGGTATGCAGGGTATTTACCTCATACTCCAGCGACTGAAAAGCATCGAAACACTCTTTACGGGTACGTGCATCCGCATAGCCTTCCACATCCTTAATCTGCCATTCACGGGCAATCTCCCGATGGCGTTGCAGGCTGGCATCAACGAACGGGGCCAGTACTTCATCAATACGGTTAATCGTTGTACCGCCATAAATATGGCTGGCGACCTGCGCGATAATCTGGGCGGTGACTGCGGTTGCGGTGGCTATAGATTTTGGCGGAGTAATTTCAGCGTTACCCATTTTAAACCCGTGGGTCAGCATGCCCTGTAAATCAATCAGCATACAGTTAAACATCGGAAAGAAAGGGGCATAATCGAGATCGTGGTAATGGATCTCGCCGCGATCATGCGCCTGCATCACCGCCGGCGGTAAAATATGCTGTCGTGCGTAATGTTTAGCCACAATCCCTGCCAGTAAGTCGCGCTGTGTAGGGATCACTTTACTGTCTTTGTTGGCGTTCTCATTCAGCAGAGCGGCATTGGTTTGTTCCACCAACCCCTGAATTTCCTGGTGTAAACGGCTGTGCTGTTCGCGTATTTTGTCGCGATCATGGCGATATTCAATATAACAACGGGCGACTTCCGGAAAACGGCCTGCCATTAATTTGTTTTCGACCGTCTGTT
Source organism: Tatumella sp. JGM130 (assembly GCF_018257525.1). Classification (NCBI taxonomy): domain Bacteria; kingdom Pseudomonadati; phylum Pseudomonadota; class Gammaproteobacteria; order Enterobacterales; family Erwiniaceae; genus Tatumella; species Tatumella sp. JGM130. Next base: position 124,132 of record NZ_JAERJS010000007.1, read on the forward strand.
GTATCAGGCTGATATCCAGTACAGGCTGTCGCTGTAATTCGGTACAGATAACGGTGGTCATGGCTTCACAATAATTTTTATCTGTGACCCCCGCAGCTTCAGCTGCCGCAGTAATGGCATGCATAATGCGCTGGCGGCAGAAAGCGACCTTGCAGCCATCCCGTTTAATCACCAGATGATCCATGATTATTTCCTGTATATTGTGTTTTGGTGATTTTAAAACACAATATGTAGTGCACTAAGCGAAATAGTTGCAGAGAGTTTGATTAAAAACAAAGAAGCGGAGAGGAGGCTATCGTGGAAAAATGACACGGGCAGTATCTGAAACGATACTGTTCCCGGAATGTTCCGGGAACAGACAGACTGATTAGCGGCGTACAGCGATTGCTTCAATCTCAATTTTTACGTCTTTCGGCAGCCGGGCGACTTCAACGCAGGAGCGAGCAGGGAAACCGGCGTTATTTTCAGTAAAAAAAGCTTCGTAAGTCGCATTGACCGTGGCAAAGTCATTCAGGTCTTTCACAAAAACCGTTGTTTTTACAATATCACCGACACTCAGGCCGGCCTGCTCAATGATTGCCTGCACATTTGCCAGTGACTGACGGGTCTGCGCTGCAACATCATCTGCAACTTCACCGGTTTTCGGGTCCACAGGGATCTGGCCGGAAGTGATAACCATATTCCCGAGATCGACAGCCTGTACATAAGGGCCGATAGCGGCAGGTGCTTTTTCGGTACTGATGACGCGAGACATAAATTCCCCTTAATGATAATTCAGAAGGCGGTGGCGCCTTCTGCCAGATGTTTTCCCATTATAGAAGCGCCGGTGTTGATTACCAGTGTCCTATAACAACATGATGTGCAAATTCTTTTTCACAGTATTTGCATCTCAGTGAGATATCTCCGGCACGCTGGCGTACCGTAAATACCGAGTGAACCGGCTCATTATGGCTGATGCAATTACTATTGGGGCAGGTCAGCACCCGTTCAATTCGTTCCGGCATTGCCGGGATACTCTTGGCCACCACATCATAGTTATCAATCCGGTTAACGGTGGCATGGGGGGCATAAATTGCCAGCTGATTAATCTGATCATCCGTAAGAAAGGTATTCTCAATTTTGATCAAATCCTTACGCTGCATTTCACCGGAAGGCAGATTCAGCCCGATAGTAATGCGCTGGTCTGTTTCGGTCAGCCGGAATAGCGACAGCAGACGGAAGCCGACACGGGCCGGAATATGGTCGATAACCGTACCGCATTTAATCGCTTCTACCTGTAATTTAGTATCCTGAGTCATGATTATCTCTCCCCGTTATGCCGTCAGTTGTTCGTTTAATACCAGCGCCAGTAATGCCTGGCGGGCATAAATCCCGTTTCCGGCCTGACGGAAATACCAGGCGTGGGGGGTACTGTCGACATCCGTATCAATTTCATCGACCCGTGGCAGGGGGTGTAATACTTTCATGCTATCACGGGCACCGGCTAAATCGGCGGCCCTTAACACGAACTGTGCTTTGACGTTGGCGTATTCTGACGGGTCGAGGCGCTCTTTCTGTACCCGTGTCATATATAAAATATCTGTCTGCGGCATCACCTCTTCAATAGAGGTATGGCGCGACCAGACAATCCCTTTTTCATCCAGTAAATCGGTGATATAAGCGGGCATTGCCAGCGCATCCGGTGCGATAAAAAAGAAACGGTTATTGCTGAATTTAGCCAGTGCCTGGGTCAGTGAATGCACGGTCCGGCCATATTTTAAATCACCGACCATCGCGATATTCAGGTTATCCAGCCGTTGCTGGGTCTCACTGATGGTAAACAGGTCCAGCAGCGTCTGGGTCGGGTGCTGATTGGCACCATCACCGGCATTCAGGATCGGTATATCACCGGAGAATTCTGTTGCCAGCCGTGCCGCGCCTTCCTGCGGATGTCGCATCACGATGGCATCGACATAGGTACTGATCACTGAAATCGTATCTGCCAGGGTCTCGCCTTTTTTCCCCAGCGAGGTATTACCACTGTCAGAAAAGCCAACCACTGAGGCTCCCAGCCGGTGGATGGCAGTTTCAAACGATAACCGGGTACGGGTGGAGGCTTCGAAGAAACAACTGGCGATCACTTTATGCTGCAGCAGTTCCGGCTGCGGTGAGGCTTTCAGCCGGGCGGCAGTGTCTAACACTAACTCCAGCTCTTCACGGCTGAGGTCATTGATAGAGATAATATGCTTTCGATAGAGAGGGTTAGCCATTATTGATGTCCTCGGCACGAGCAGATGGCGGGCAAAAAAAAGCCCCTGAAACAGGGGCTTTAACAGAATAGGTAGTAATGCCGGAGAAAAAAGGGCTATCGCCCGCAGCAAAGCGGATACGGGTATCAGAGTGTGTCATCATCTGTGCCATGCTTTCTCCCGGAAAATTTTCGCGCATTATACCGGCCCTGAAATTTCTGACAAGCATTGTCCGCCGGGAAAAAGGGATACCCGGAACAGGTATTATCCGGCATTCAGCAGATGGCGCACCTGTTGGTACAGAGAGCTTATCTGCCGGCTGTGTCTGGGAGCAATCCAGACATTATCGCTGCCGGCAACGACGCCTATCGTCTGGGTCAGTTGCTGGCAGTCAAGAATGCGGGCGATGGCCCGTCCATAACCGGCAGCGGTATGTACCAGAATAAACTCATTATTATGAACGACATCGACGACCATTTCAGCAATCGGACGGCTGGCCTGAGGTAACGGCTGCGCCAGCGGGCTGAGGGTATAAATCCGTTGCCCGCGGCTATTACGGATTTTGATCACCCCGAGGTTTTTAAGTAACCGTGAAATGGTTGACTGGCTGATCATCGGATAGCCATAGCGCTGGAGATCCTTGCGCAGAGCTTCCTGAGAAATATAGCTGTTTTGCAGGATCAGCCGCTGGCAGAGTGCCAGCTGTTGCAGTTCTCTGCTGGTGGCTGGCGAGGTAATAGGCATAAATGACATCTCCGTTGTCGGACCTGACAGAAACTGCCCGGATACCTTACATCCTCGTATCAGGCAGTCCGCTGGTCATCATAGTAGCGCAGAGACACTCAGCATAACTATGTTCATAATCACAAGAATAGCCAGTAGCGGAGCCACCCATTTCAGGTAACGGATATAAGGGATTCTGGCAATCGCCAGACCGCCCATTACCACACCGGAGGTTGGAGTAATCAGATTCACCAGCCCGGAAGCCGACTGGTACACTGTGACGACCAGATCCCGTCCGATACTGGCAAAATCGGCCAGTGGTGCCAGTACCGGCATACTGAGAACCGCCAGTCCGGAAGAAGAAGGGATCAGGAATGACAGCACGATCTCAATCAGCCAGGTCACATTAATAAACACTACCGGCGGTAACCCCGTGACCAATTGCTCAGCCATATTGAGCAGTGTATGGGTGATCATTCCGTTATCCATCACCACTACGATCCCGCGGGCAATACCGATGATCAATGCCACACCGAGCAGATCCCGCGCACCGTCGATAAATGCCGTGGTAAAGTCTTCCTCACTTATCCGGGCTATCAGTCCGGTGATAATGGCTGCGCCCAGGAACATGGCGGAAATTTCGCCCATCCACCAGCCTTTCACTGCCACACCATAAATCATCATCACAAAGGCCGCAGCAAACAGCAGCAGGATAATTTTACGTACCGGGGTAAAGGCTAAAGGCTAAAGGCTAAAGGTTCATCCCCTTGCTGAGCCAGAAAGTAACGACGGTTCTCTTCTGCTTTATCGGCCAGTACGGATAAATCAGGGTGATTACGGATACGGATAGCATAGCGGCGGACCCACCAGACGCAGGTCAGCCAGCCACTGATCAGGATAATGATCCGCAACAGCATACCGTCGGTAAACGGAATCCCGGCGGCATTGGCCGCAATCACCGTGGAAAACGGATTAATCGTCGATCCGAGGGTACCGATACCGGCCCCCAGTAATACGGTGGCGGCAGCAACCATAGGATCAAAGCGGGCAGCGATCATCACCGGCACCAGCAGTGAATAAAACGGCAGTGACTCTTCTGCCATCCCGTAAATGGTGCCACCAAGGGCAAATACGCCCATCAGTATCGGGATCATCCACTCTTCTTTACCTTTCAGTTTTAAGGTAACCCGCTGGATCCCCGCATCAATGGCACCGGTTCTGTTGGTCACACCGAGGAACCCGCCGATAATCAGAATAAACAGCGCCACATCAATCGCCCCGGCATTACCCGTACGGTGATCCCACAGGCCATCGATGGGAGCCAGTAAAATATCGCTGATCCCCTGAGGATTAGGATCGACGGCCTGCCAGGTACCTGCCACCGGCACGGTTTTACCCAGGGTGTCATTCATTACCATCTGATACTGCCCGGCGGGGATCAGCCAGCTCAGTGCGGCGACCAGAATAATCAGCATAAACAGAATGGTATAGGCGGAGGGGAATTTAAAGGTCTTCATTGTTATTTCTCCCTGACAGGTACGCCGCCAGGCGTACCTGTGGTCGGTTAGTCTGCCAGGGTTGCGACCATGACTGCCTTGATGGTGTGCATCCTGTTTTCTGCTTCATCAAACACAATCGAACAGGATGACTCAAACACCTCATCAGTGACTTCCAGGCCCTTCAGGCCATAAGTCTCTTCGATTTCACGGCCTACAGAGGTGTGCTCATTATGGAAAGCGGGCAGGCAATGCATAAATTTCACACCGGGATTCCCGGTTGCCGCGATCACTTGCTGGTTTACCTGATAAGGCTGCATCAGGCTGACGCGCTCTGCCCAGGCCGCTTTGGCTTCTCCCATTGACACCCAGACATCGGTATACAGAAAATCCACCCCCCGCACCCCGTCACTGACCGATTCGGTCAGGAGAATCCGGGCACCGCTGTCCGCCGCAATAGCCTGACATTGTTGTACCAGGGTCTCTTGCGGCCAGAAATCACGCGGTGCTACCAGCCGGATATCCATACCGATAATGGCAGCGGCGACCATCAGTGAATTACCCATGTTGTTGCGGGCATCCCCCAGGTAAGCAATGCTCAGGGATGAGAGCGCTCTGTCTGGTGCATGCTCCTGCATAGTCATTAAATCAGCCAGAATCTGGGTCGGATGAAACTCATCAGTCAGTCCGTTCCAGACCGGTACACCGGCGAATTCCGCCAGCTGTTCGACAATTGGCTGACCAAAGCCACGGTATTGAATGCCGTCGTACATCCGGCCCAGTACCCGGGCGGTATCTTTCATTGATTCTTTATGGCCAATCTGTGAACCCGATGGCCCGAGATACGTAACCCTTGCCCCCTGATCGAAAGCCGCGACTTCGAAAGCACAGCGGGTGCGGGTGGAACTCTTCTCGAAGATCAGCGCAATATTCTTACCGGTTAACCGGGGATGCTCTTCGCCGCGCTGTTTATCCTGTTTCAACTGACGGGCGAGTGTCAGCAGGTAATCAATTTCTTCCGCTGTGTAATCCAGCAGTTTCAGAAAATGGCGGTGTTTCAGGTTAACTGACATATAAAATCCTTATCTGAATTATCCTTTTCCGGCTCCCGAAGAAGCCGGTGTTGAGTAACAGCACCGGCTGGCTGGCCGTTATCCGGCAACAATCAGTGTGCCTTTTTTCCCGGAAAGAATGCTGCAGCCGTCCTGCAGAGCACCAATCCCGGCAATTCCGTGGCACTGCCTGACAAACCGGCAGCAGGCCGACACTTTTGGTCCCATCGATCCGGCATCAAACCTCAGTTCTTCCAGTGAACTGGCGGTTGTCTGAGCAATGGCTTCCTGTGACGGGGTATTCCAGTTCAGGTACACGGCATCTGCATCGGTGAGGATCAGTAACGCATCCGCATTCAGCTGGCGCGCCAACAGGGCGGCAGACTGATCTTTATCAATCACGGCCTCCACTCCCTGTAACCCGTTTTCACCTTCTGTGACCGGAATTCCGCCCCCGCCGTTACAGATCACCAGATAATCATCGGCCAGCAATGTGATGATCGCCGCGCTCTCGACAATACTGACCGGCAGAGGTGAGGGCACCACCCGGCGAAAACCGTATCCGTCGGCTTTTATCTGCCACGGGTTGTCTGCCGGTAATGCAGCCAGCTGATCGGCTGAATACAGCGGACCGATAAACTTACAGGGATCCTGAAATGCCGGATCCAGCGTATCGACCTTCACCTGTGTCAGAAGGGTGGTAATATGGGTATCCGGCAGACAGTTTTTCAGGGCCTGCTGCAGCATATAGCCAATCATTCCCTGGGTTTCGGCCCCCAGCACATCCAGCGGGTAGGGGTTGACGGAGGTATAAGCAGCATTCTGTAGTGCCAGCAGCCCGACCTGAGGCCCGTTACCATGCACCAGTACCACCCGCCATTGTGCGGTCAGTCCGGCAATCACGCTGGCGGCAATCAGGATATTTTTTTGCTGAATACCGGCTTCCAGAGGGTCGCCGCGTTTCAGCAGCGCATTGCCTCCCAGAGCAACGACCAGTATCGGTTTTTTGTCCATATTATTTGTCCCGCTCATTAAATACCGTCCCTTTCCAGCGGACAGCTCATGCACCTTGCACCACCGCGTCCTCTGCCCAGTTCATCACCGGCGATGGGGAGTACGGTGATCCCGGCTTTATCGTATTTTTCGTTAGTCCGGAGATTGCGTTCGTAGCCAATCACCACCCCCGGCCGGATGGTCAGCACATTGTTGGCATCGTTCCATTGCTCGCGCTCTGCTTCGAAACGATCACCTCCGGTTGTGATCAGGCGGATATGGTCAATATCCAGAGCCAGCTCAAGAGCTTTGGTAAAACCACTTTCTTCCGTACGTCGCAGACCGCCATAACCATCCGGAGTCAGTGTCCAGCAAGGGATATGCTGGTTAATGATCTGCGGGTAGATAGAAAAAGTATTGATATCCAGGTGTGTCATCACGGTATCAAGATGCATACAGGAGCGTTGCTGAGGTAATTCCAGCACGATAACGCGGCTGGCCTGCTGATGTTTAAACAAGGCGCTGGCAAGAAATTCTATTCCCTGGGCGGTGGTACGTTCCGACAAACCGATAACTACCGTGCCGCGGCCAATAACCAGCACATCGCCACCCTCGAGGGTGGCATTATCATAGTTAAGATCGTCATCCCCGTAATAGCGGATAAAATCACCGTCATTAAAGGCCGGGTGCCAGCGGTAGATAGCCCGCAGGTTATGGGTTTCCCGCTGGCGGGCTATTTTTGCCATCGGGTTAATACTGACCCCCTGATAAATCCAGCATGAGGTGTCGCGGGTAAATAAATGGTTGGGTAACGGACGGGTAATAAAGTCGTCCTGATCACTCTGACGTCCGGCAATATTACGTATTTCCGCAGGTAATTCATCGCAGGTTAAGCCTCCGGTGAAATGACTGGCCAGCAGGCGGTGTGGCATTTGATCCAGCCAGCTACGGATATCGGCCGCAAAACGTGGCCCGAGGCGATAATCAGAAATTTGCGTTTCCAGCAGCCAGTGTTTTGCCGCCGGAACATCCAGCGTCCGGGTCAGTAAATCTGACAGTAGCAGTACCTCAATCCCCTGCTGTCGCAGGGTATCGGCAAACTGATCGTGCCCTTCTCCTGCCCGTTCAACAGATAATACATCGTCGAACAGCAGATCCTGGCAATTGCCAGGCGTCAGCCTTTTCAGGCTCAGATGAGGGCGATGGAGTAATACGCTGCGTAATGTACCAATTTCAGAACCAACATAATGCTTTTCCATAGATGCTCCTTATCGGTGGAATAAACAGTATCTGCTGAATTAAACAACAGACACTGTTCCTGATAACTCGCCTGAAAATAACGAATTACCAGCACTAAGAACTGTGACTATATTCAAGGAGTTGTTGGTTATTGTCAGGGGGTTGCCGCTTTATGAGAGGGATCATTATTTAGGATTTTATTTTTTTATATAAAATGAAAATATACCCGAATAATCAGCGTGGTTATTTCAACTAGCGTAGTCTGTAACGCTATTTTAAAAAGCACAAAAATAAATATGATATTGATATTTAACGACAAATTTATCGTGTTGAATTTTTATACATTATACAAGGTGATTATTTAATACGCCGAACTGGCCGGGGAATAGTTATTCACAGAAGTGGCAGGAAATGAAAAGTTATATTTATGAACTGATTCTTGTTTTTTATTATTATTCTCTGATAACAGTCAGTTATATACATCACTGCCGGCGATCGGATACCAGATATGCAGTTATAATGAATGTTATTTCCTTTTGTCTGCTTGCCAGACGACGGATTTTAAAATAACTATGCCACAGGCGATGGCTGCGCAGAAAAGAGCATGCAGTGACAGACAGCACTATCACTGCAAAATCGCGGGACTGATTACGGGCTGAGAGTCGCAACCATGACCGCTTTAATGGTATGCATCCGGTTTTCTGCCTGATCAAACACAATGCTGTGAGGTGACTCAAAAACGTCATTAGTCACTTCAATACCCTCAGTAAAGCCATATTGTTCGGCCATCTGTTTGCCCAGAGTGGTTTGATCGTCGTGGAACGCCGGCAGGCAGTGGAGGAACTTCACCTGTGGATTACCGGTAAGCGCCAGCATATGGTTGTTTACCTGGTACGGACGCAGCAGGGCAATCCGTTCGGCCCAGGCTTCTTTTGCTTCACCCATCGACACCCAGACATCCGTATAAATAAAGTCTGCGCCTTTTACTCCATCAGTAACGGATTCCGTCAGGGTTATTTTCCCGCCGGTCTGCCGGGCGACGGCCAGGCACTCTTCCACCAGCTCTGCATCCGGCCAGCATGCTTTCGGCGCGACCAGCCGTAAATCAAGTCCGGTCAGTGCTGCCGCTTCCAGCATCGAATTTCCCATGTTATTACGGGCATCGCCTGCATACACCAGGGTTATCTGGTTCCAGGACTTACCCGGTAAGTGCTCCCGCATAGTCAGCAAATCGGCCAGTAACTGGGTCGGATGAAACTCCGTCGTCAGACCATTCCAGACCGGTACCCCGGCATATTCAGCCAGCGTCTCGACAATACTCTGTTCATATCCGCGGTACTGGATACCGTCATACATCCTTCCCAGTACCCGTGCTGTATCTTTGATTGATTCTTTATGGCCGATCTGGTTACCACTGGCACCCAGCCAGGTCACCCTGGCCCCCTGATCGTAAGCGGCAACTTCGAAAGAGCAACGGGTTCGGGTCGAATCTTTTTCGAAGATGAGCGCAATATTTTTTCCTTGCAGGGCAGGGGATTCCTCACCTTGTTTTTTATCCTGTTTCAGGCTGGCGGCCAGACTCAGTAACTGTTCAAGTTCAGCAGAGGTAAAATCCAAGAGTCTCAGGAAATTACGCTGGTAAAGCTTACTCATATATCGCTCCGGAGATAAAAATCATATGAATTAATATTCAATCTATATGTATGAATATTCATTTTCAACCTTATTTTCAGTTATCCTGCGCTTTAGAGTAGTGCCGCGCCTGTGGCTGTGGGAAAATAGCCGCTGATGCGGGGGAATGCCCCTGAGCGCACCTGAGGAATAATCCCTATGACATTTGAATCCTTTATGGAAGAACAGCGCGAAGAAACACGCGAAATCATTGAAGAATTACTGGAAGATGGCAGCGATCCTGATGCGCTCTATACCATAGAGCATCATTTATCCTGCGACAGTTTTGATGCGCTGGAAAAAGCCGCTGTTGATGCATTCAAACTGGGCTATGAAGTGACTGATCCGGAAGAGCTGGAACTGGAAGACGGCACCACAGTTATGTGTGTCGATATTATCAGCGAAGTGGCACTGAAGGATGAACTGATTAATGCTCAGATCGAACAACTGGTGAAAATGGCCGGTAAGCACAATGTGGATTACGACGGCTGGGGAACTTACTTTGAAGATCCTGATGCCGAAGATGAAGACGAAGAGGATGATGAAGACGGTTCTGACTCCCATGACAACGGTGTGCGTCACTAATTAGTTGTCAGTTTTCGTCGTAAGCCCGTCCCCTGGTCTGATGATAACGGATGGCCGGGGCAGCGTTCACCTGCAGATTTTTTTGTCTGATATCCACTGAATTATGAATGACTCAGCCCTGATAGCCCCCCTGTTACAGTTTTTACATTGCCGGACACCCCGGTCATGGCTTGATGAAGCCGCCAGACCAGAAAATCTGCCATTACTATTAATCGATCACCTGACCTGTGAACTGAAAGCCGCACAGACCGCGGCCTGGCTGCTCCGTAAATATGCAGCGGATAAACCCGGTAGTGAAACCCTTAATCACTGGTTGTTGCCTTACGAAAATTTTATCTACCGTGAATGTCCTGACAGTGATTTTATTGAGGCTCACCGCAGTCTGGGTAACCGGATTACACGGCGGGCAGAGTGTCCCCGCGCTGATGATCTGATTGATAAAATGGTGCTGTTGATAAAAGAAGAATTGCACCATTTTTATCAGGTCTGGGAAATTATGCAGTCCCGGGGGGTGGCCTACCATAAAATTACCGCCAGCCGTTATGCCAGAGGACTACTGCGCGAGGTGACCACCCATGAACCCGACACGCTGGTGGATAAACTAATCTGTGGTGCATATATCGAAGCACGTTCCTGTGAACGTTTTGCCGCACTGGCCCCGTACCTTGATCCTGAACTGGCAAAATTCTACCGTTCGTTATTACGTTCTGAAGCCCGTCATTATCAGGACTATCTGACCCTTGCACGACAGATTTCCCCCGGTGATATCAGTGCACGGATCCGGAAAATAGGCGAAACGGAAGCAGCATTAATTACCGGACCGGACACGGAGTTACGTTTCCATAGCGGTCCGCTATCACATTAGAGAAACCTTTTGATAACATTATAGTTTTTGTTTTAATGGCAAATCATTCGGGTGTTTATTCCATATAGTGTAATCATTAAAGCCTAATGATCTGCATATTATCTAATATTTAGCAGTAACGACTGCATTTTTGGCTTCATCCGGTTGGTTTGTCATCATCATTCATTTATTTTGAATAAGATAAGCAATTTGTTCAGCTTTCGTGCAACCGGACACAGGGCTATGATTCACCGCATCAAGGCAATACGGCCTTCAGACAAAAATAAATTAAGGTGACCCTCATGAAATCCATCAAAACTTTAGTTGCAGTTGCAGTCCTTTCCCTGATTTCTTTCGGTAGCTTTGCTCAGAGCGTTACCGCCTGTGCAAGTACTCTTGATGCCGCTGAAGCACAGATTGCAGCTCAGGCCCACAAAGCCGGCGCTTCTTATAAAATTACCGAAGCAAATTACAACAATGGCGTGCATATGACCGCCGAACTGAATAAGTAACAGAGACAGAAGGCTCCCCGGCGGAAAATATCCCCGGGGGAGTCTTTCCTGCAATATTCCCCCGCCACCTGTCTGCCCCTGTATTTTCAGGCTCCTCACTCAGTTATCTGCTGTGTTATATAAATCCGGCCCGGACAGACGGATATTTTATCCGCGGAACAGAACCTGAATTCACCGGATAATTGCCGGTTGAATAGCCGAACAACTGCGCTACAGTCGGGACTGAAGTCACCGGCGATATGTGTGCCCTGTCCCGTCAGGCGACTGACGACATCTGACAGGCCTGGCGGTCATGTCATCAGGGGGATCATCATCCGGCCAGTGACCCAACCGTTAAAGGAAGCGACCATGAATACAATAAAAACCGTACTGGCGGTGAGTCTGGTGTCTTTACTTTCATTCAGTAGTTTTGCGGAAAGTGTGACTGCAACGGCAGATAATCTGGATGATGCGGAGGCGAAAATCGCGGCGCAGGCCAAAAAAGCCGGAAAATCGTATACCATCATTGAAGCCACTATGAATAATGGTGTGCATATGACGGCAGAGCTGCATAAATAAATCTGCCATCAAAAAAAACAGCTATCTGCGTCTGCGGATAGCTGTTTTTGTTTGCGGATCCGGGCACAGAAAAATCCTCTGCGGTCCGCTGACTCTTATGGCTGAGTTTTTTCCCCGCAGAGTGCGACTGCCGGGCGATCAAGTCCATACAACGACCAGTCAACGCCGTCAGCATTCAGCCGGAAAATGACGGTTGCCAGTGTATTCTCCTGATCCGGATCGTCTTTCACCAGCCGGTAGACAGGCAGTTTTCCGTCAGTATCAGATAGAATAGTCAGCATCTGTTCGGCTGACAGTGCGGTTTCCGCGGATAACAGCTGATCGATCCTGTGCTGGCGTGCGGCTGAACTTCCGGTAATCACTTGTTCGCAGGCCGACAATTGCGGGTGTATCAGATGATTAGCGTGGCCACTGTTACCCGTCAGCATGGTCACACTGTTGCCCTGACCGGTCGCTTCTACGCTGAACAGGCGCGGATCACCGGCCTGCCCCAGCGTGTGATGAAATGCGCCTGCCCGTGCCGTCGCCGTCAGTATCAGGACGGCATCGTCAAGACTGGTAGCATTCAGTGCCGCTCTTGCCAGTATCTGACGAGGTAAACCCGCCGGACGTTGTACTGCCCTGATATTATTGACGGTATTCACAACGCCGTGCTGATTTACCGCAAAGGTGTGCCCGCACAGAGACCCGGGATAGGCGAAGCTGACAAAAGCACTACCCTGCAACGGCCTGATATCGGCGATAAAACAGTCATCCCGCAATTGCGGAAAGCCATCCTCATTATGGGCAATAAAACACTGACCGGCACTGTCACGACCCGCCAGAGTGGTGCAGCCATCTGAGGTTGAACGTACCAGATCACCGCGGCAATTCCAGGCAAAAACCGCGTCCAGCGGGGCATCTAATCCGCAGGCCATCCCCTGCAGTTCCTGCCATATCAGCGGATACTCGCGTTGCACAGCCTCAGCCATTGCCCGTGCCTGTGGTGAATCTTTCAGGCGAATAACCGTTTGCCACAGCGTGGTTTCCGGCAGCTTATTATGCCATGCCGCCTTACCCGCGCGGCCCAGTTGTTCGCCAATGGAAAAAGCACCACCACGGAGCGTGATTATGTTCATATACGGAGTATCTCAGTTTTAACTCAGGAAACGTGCTGCAGGAATTCCTGCAAACGGGCGCAGCCATTACCGCCCTCAATCAGCCCGGCGGGCGAACCATCTTCAGCAATGGTACCGCCATCGATAAAGATCAACCGTGAGGCAACATCCCGGGCAAAACCGATTTCGTGGGTCACAATGACCATTGTCATCCCCTCTTCAGCCAGAGAACGCATAACCTGTAATACTTCGTGGCGCAGTTCCGGATCCAGCGCGGAGGTAGGTTCATCAAACAGCATCATCTGTGGCTTGACGGCCAGTGCCCTGGCGATGGCAACACGCTGCTGCTGTCCGCCGGAAAGCTCTGAAGGGTAATGGTCAGCACGTGCTGCCAGACCGACCCGTGTCAGTAAATCCATCGCCTGTTTACGTGCATCTGCTTTACTGGCATGGCGAACCTTAAGTGGTCCGAACATGACATTTTCCAGGGCTGTCAGATGAGGGAACAGATGAAACTGCTGAAAGACCATTCCGGCTTCACGGCGGATATCCTGCTCATTAACATGCGGATCGGTCAGGTGCATACCTGCCACTATCAGAGCCCCGGAAGAAATTTCTTCCAGTTTATTAATACAGCGTAACAGGGTGGATTTACCGGATCCGGAAGGGCCGATAATAACGACTACTTCACCGGCATCAATTTTCAGATTGATATCATGCAGCACCTGCGTTGAGCCAAAATTTTTCGAGACATTTTGAAATTCAACCATACTCATAAAATATGCATCCTTTTTTCCAGAGTTTTAAGCAGGAAGCTCAGACACAGAGTAACAATCAGATACAGTGCTGCAACTGCGGTCCATACTTCGAGTGCGCGGAAGTTACCGGCGATAATTTCCTGTCCCTGACGGGTCAGTTCGGCAACCCCAATCACAATAAATAATGAGGTATCTTTGATACTAATGATCCACTGGTTACCCAGTGCTGGGATCATACGGCGTAATGCCAGCGGCATAATGATGTACCAGAGCGTTGCCCGTGAAGACAGACCCATTGCCAGTCCGGCTTCTTTAAAACCTTTATTAATTGATAGCAACGCACCACGGGTAATTTCGGCAATATAGGCGCCGGAATTTATCATAATGGTCACAACCGCAGCGGTAATCGGATCAATACGTACCGGTAAAGCGAGTGGCAGGGCGAAGTAGATAAACATCACCTGCACCATAATCGGCGTTCCGCGGATAAGCTCGACGAAAATCAATGACACCGTCTTTGAAAATCTGCCGCCTAATGCGCGACAGACACCGGCGATCAGCCCGATGACAAACCCTCCCAGTAACCCGACTACTGAAATGAACAGGGTCAGTTTGAGCCCCTGTAATAATATTGGCACGGCTTGCCAGACATAACTGATATCAAAATTCATAATCTTATCCGCATGGTCAAATAGACAGTGGGCCAGCCATCACTGGCCCGAAAAACAATTACTTAGGTTCTTTGTCGAACCATTTTACGTAGATTTTGTTATAGGTACCATCAGCGCGTAACTCTTTCAGCGCTTCGTCAACACGTCTGGTGTAAGGGCTGTTTTTCTGCAGCGCAAAACCGTACTGCTGTGGCAGCACGCTATCGTTTTCACCGGTCGCTTTGATTTTTCCGTTACCGGCAGTTTTTACGTAATACAACACGTTCGGCGAGTCATGAACGACCGCATCAATATTGCCGGCCTGCAGATCGAGATAGGCGTTATCGATGTTCGGGAACTCGACATAATCAGCTTTTACATTGGCTTTCATATAGGTTGCAGCGGCCGTACCCTGCTTCAGGCCCACTTTTTTACCCGCCAGATCGCTGAACTTATTAATACCGGTGGCTGAGCTTTTTACCGCCATCAGCAAGTCAGCGTTGTAGTATGGGGCGCTGAAATCAACAACCTGTGCACGTACCGGCGTAATAGTGATCCCAGCCATAGCGACATCAATATTACGTGACTGCAGACCAGGGATCAGACCACTGAAATCCATAGGTTGCAGGGTATAGTCGACATCCATTTTTTTAGCGATGGCATTCCACAGATCAATATCAAAACCAACATATTTGTTGTCTTGTTTGAATTCGAATGGAACAAATGCGGTATCAACACCGACCGTCAGTGTATCTTTAGCAACAGCATTAAAGCTGAATGCACTTGCCAGTAAGGCCAGTGAAACACCTACAGTATTAATTGTTTTCAGCATAACGAGTCCTTTTTATAAGATCGGATGATGTGTGTCAGTCATACTCAAAAAAGCAATAACCATGCCAGAATTAAAAAACAAATAACCCGGGGAAATAAATTATATAACCAAATGATTTAAAAGGGTTTTATATGTTATTTGGTTGTTAACTTTCAGCATTCTGGCTGTGGCGCGGGTAATCAGTTTTTCTTATAAAGGCGGCGAAAGAGTTTGCACTTCTTTGGTGCCCCCGGCGGAGCGGGGGAGCACCATTTTAGTGCGATAGCGGGCGGAGTCAGAAGCCTATGGGTGTATGCTGCGCCGGGGTTCGGGCAACATTCATAACCATTGCCAGTAAGCTGTAATAGCCATTGATGCCGATCAGATCCATGACCGCTGCTTCACCGAACTGTGCCACGGACTGCTGCCAGATATCGTCACTGACATGCTTTTGCTGATGTAACTGCTGGCAGAACTGATATACCAGCCATTCATCCTGTTGCAGAGCTGTATCAGCAGGCCGTTGCTGATGCTGTATCGCGTCAATTGCCTGTTCTGAAATCCCCTGTCCGCGGGCAATGGGCGCATGAATCTCCCATTCGACCGGCTGACCCCAGTAACGTGCTGTCACTAAAATAGCCAGTTCAGATAACCGCAGGCCGATTGCACTACGGTAGCGCAGGTACTCACCCAATCGTTGTGCATGAGCCATTAGTTCAGGGCTACGCAATAATGCCTGAAACGGAGGCAGTAATGCTCCGCGTGGCCCCTGAATCACTTCTTCGGCCAGTGTCCGCTGTTCATCGCTCCAGTCCTCTGGTGCCAGCGGTGGCAGGCGGTTAGTTATGGTCATCGGTCAGGCACCTGCTGCGTTGTGTGTTTCGCGGATGATCACCTGTTTCAGGGTATCGACCACCACATCCAGTTGCTGCTGAGTCACAATAAATGGCGGTGCAATCAGGATATGGTCACCCTGCTGTCCGTCAATCGTGCCACCCATCGGATACACCATCAGCCCCTGTTCAAGGCAGCCGCGTTTAATGGCGGCGTGCAGCTTCAGCGCCGGGTCAAAAGGGGCTTTGCTCTGTTTGTCTCTCACCAGTTCAATCCCGGCAAATAAGCCGCGTCCCCGGGTGTTACCGACAAATTCCAGTCCGGCAATCTCATTGTCTAATTGTTGTAGTAAATAATTTCCCTGGTGCTGCACATGACTTAATAAATTATCCCGCACAATTACTTGCTGTACAGCCAGTGCGGCGGCGGCAGCGGTCGGATGGCAAATATAGGTATGGCCATGCTGAAACAGTCCGCTGCCCTGACGTAGCGGTTCAATCACCTTATCGCTGACCAGCACGGCACCAATAGGCTGATAGCCGCCACCCAGTCCTTTTGCGACAGTGACAATATCCGGTACCACGCCATCCTGTTCGAAAGAATGCAGAGTTCCGGTACGGCCCATACCACACATCACTTCATCGGCAATATACAGCACACCGTATTTATCACAGAGCCTGCGCACTCCGGCAAAATACCCCTTTACAGGAGGGACAGCACCGGTGGTGGCACCACTGACAGTTTCGGCGATAAAGCCAATAATTTTTTCCGGGCCGGTCTCAACGATGGTTTGTTCGAGTTCATTCAGTAACCGTTCGGTATATTGCTGTTCGGTTTCATCGTGGCGCTGATCACGGTAGGCATTACAGGCCGATACCCGCGCGACATCCATCAGTAACGGTGAAAATTGTTTACGACGCCATTCATTACCGCCTACCGCCAGTGCACCCAGAGTATTACCGTGGTAGCTCTGACGACGGCCAATAAAAGTGGTTTTTTCCGGCTGTCCGGTTTCCACACAATACTGACGGGCCAGTTTCAGGGCGGTCTCGACCGCTTC
The DNA here is from genome assembly GCF_018257525.1 of Tatumella sp. JGM130. Classification (NCBI taxonomy): domain Bacteria; kingdom Pseudomonadati; phylum Pseudomonadota; class Gammaproteobacteria; order Enterobacterales; family Erwiniaceae; genus Tatumella; species Tatumella sp. JGM130. The sequence goes on from NZ_JAERJS010000007.1 coordinate 141,243, forward strand.
AGAACCGCCGGAAACAAAATAGACGGAATTCAGATCCCCGGGAGCGCTGCCTGCCAGCTGATCAGCCAGCTTTTCTGCCGCATCACTGGTGAAAAATCCCGTATGGGCGTAGGCGAGTGTATCGATCTGCCGGTGCATTGCTGCCAGCACATCCGGATGAGCATGGCCCAGGCAGGATACTGCCGCACCGCCACTGGCATCCAGGTAACGTTTACCTGAAGCATCGGTAATATAAGCACCCTGTGCCGAGGTAGCGATCGGCGGAGTAAAATGAAGACTGCGGTGAATAATATGGCTCATTGATCATCCCGTTACTGGTACGGCAGGGGAAACCCCGGATAAGAGATATACTCTCAGATACAATTGGATCATTCAATATAATAATGATTCATTTGTATCATTTCGGGTGTTGCGGATCAGCGCCGGGTGGGAGACTATTTACCGGGGAATATATAGGCCCCGGAATCAAACAGATAGCGCTCAGCACTCTCTATCCGGCGGATAGCCTCGTCACCATGTCTGGCGACCAGGGCGGCCATCAGGCATTCGGCAATTCCCATCCCTGAAACCACGGAAGGAAAAAAAGACGGACTGCTGACCGGAAACAGCAGGTTACAGGTGGCGGCTTGTGCCAGAGGGGACAGAGGAGAATCAGTGATAGCAATCAGAGTGGCACCGGCGGCCCGGGCATATTCGGTAATTTGCAGAGTCTCCCGTGAATAGGGGGCAAACCCGACGACAACAACCAGGTCGCGGCAAGTAATCTCACGGGTAAAAATCTCCTGATTGCTGGCCAGCCCGTCAATCAGAGACACCTGACGGTGGAACAGGCGATAGATATAGTAGAGTGACCATGCGACCGGAAAACTTGCCCTGAAACCGCAGATATAGACCTGGTCAGCGCTATCCAGCAGGCTGACCGCCTGTTCCAGACTGTGACGGTTATTTTCCTGAGTTTGCTGTAAATTGGCCGCAAAGGCTGAAAAAACTTCGTCATATAATGCCGGATGCTGCTGCTTATTTTGCAGATCGCTGGCACGGGCAGCGTAGCTGTCATCCGCCAGCCCCATGCAACGGATAAAGGCATCTTTCAGCTCTCCCCAGCCATTGAACCCCAGCCGTTTCGCCAGCCTCAGCAGGGTGGCGGGTCTGACTCCGGCGTTTCCGGCAAACGCCCGCATCGATAACACTACCAGTTCATTATTGTGTTCCAGTATGAACTCTGCGGCTTTTTGCAGCTCCGGCGTCAGGGCCGGGTAATGTTCAACAATAATTTTACGCGGGTCCATAAGGGGAGGTCTCCGGGGGTTATTGGTTCAGGGGGGATGATAGCGTGCCTTTAGGGATTTGTATGTATTCACTCAGGAGCAGAGGGCGCAATGGCCGCGCCCTCTGCACTCCGGGCCTGTGCGGCAGATCGGTTCCGCCGCTGCGCGGTAGCTTCGGTTATTTCCGGCCGGGGCGGTACTGTAACGCTGATGCGGGTATGCCGCATATCAATCCGGAGGGGTTCTGTTCGCCATAACGTCAGGTCATTTTTTGCTGCCCCGCAGCGGGCGACCAGGCAAAGGGCGCAATGGCCGCGCCCTCTGCACACTCATTCACTCAGCGGCCCGGATGCCGCCTCCGGTAACCTGCCTCAGCTATCGATAACGCTGATTGCAGAAAAACTTTTTCAGCGATAAAGGTATCTGATTAATTTCGATTTATTACCGGGGCGGTACTGTAACGCTGATGCGGGGATGCCGCATATCAGTCCGGCGGGGTTCTGTTCGCCATTATGTCAGGTCATTTTTGCTACCCCGCAGCGGGCGACCAGGCAAAGGGCGCAATGGCCGCGCCCTCTGCACACCGGGCCTTTGCGGCAGATCGTTCCGCCGCTGCGCGGTACCTTCGTTCATTCCCGTGACCTTGACGGACCGGCCGCG
>NZ_JAERJS010000080.1:0-1189 GCF_018257525.1 Tatumella sp. JGM130
GAACAAATCGACCTGGCAACGGAACGCCAGAATCCGGTTATCAGCTGGCAAGAATTTGCGGGGGACTATTCATGAGTGTGTACAAAGCTATCAGTGCCGTAGCCAAGGAAATGGCAGAAAAAGGCATCAGCAAGGACAGAGAGAACCGGCAGCAGGGATTTCAGTTCAGAGGAATAGACCAGGTCTATAACGCGCTGGCGCCAGCCCTTGTGCGCCATGGATTACTTATCCTGCCACGCATCATTGAGCGCACTGTCACGGAACGACAGACGCAGCGTGGTGGCGTGTTGTTTTATGTCGTGGTCAAAGCTGAGTTCGACTTCGTCGGAGTAGAGGACGGTAGTATTCACACGGTGACCACTTATGGCGAAGCTATGGACAGCGGTGACAAGGCTACAAATAAGGCCATGTCAATTGCCTATAAATATGCAGCATTTCAGACATTCTGCATTCCCACCGAAGAGACTGCCGTGGATGCTGACAGTGAGGTCCATCATCCGGCTGCAATCACCCCTGATGAAGCTGTAAGCACATTCAGCAATGAAGCGACTAAGGCGACAACTGAGTCGAAACTTACCGAGCTTTATAAAACAGCCTGGGCCGCTGTTGGAGAGTCAAAATCACATCAGCAGCAGGTCATCGAAATATTCAAACACAGAAAGTCAGACTTTAAGGCGGCAGCATAAATGGCAAGTAAAGGCGTAAACAAGGTAATCATCGTTGGCCGGTTAGGTCAGGACCCGGAGGTGCGCTACTCCCCGTCAGGTTCCTGCTTCGCTAACCTTTCGGTAGCAACATCAGAGCAGTGGCGTGATAAGCAGACGGGTGAGCAAAAAGAACTGACGGAATGGCACCGCGTAGTAATCAGCGGGAAACTGGCAGAAATAGCTGGCGAGTATCTGCGAAAAGGCTCGGAAGTCTATCTGGAAGGTAAGTTGCAAACCCGAAAATGGCAGGACCAATCAGGTGCTGACCGGTACACCACAGAAATTCGGGTGGGTGTCGGCGGTACGATGCAGATGCTAGGCGGTCGACAGGATAATTCCGGCGCTCCGGCTGGAAATCAGCAATCGGGACGGAACCAGCCACCAACTAACCGGCAATCCAGTGGCGGCAACCGGGCTCAGACGAATGCCCCGCCTGCTGCCAGTGAGCCTCCTATGGACTTCGATGACGATATTCCTTTTGC
>NZ_JAERJS010000081.1:0-1180 GCF_018257525.1 Tatumella sp. JGM130
AAAGAGCAATTTCAACGTAACAAACCACACGTTAACGTCGGTACTATCGGCCACGTTGACCACGGTAAAACCACTCTGACTGCAGCAATCACTACCGTGCTGGCTAAACACTACGGCGGTGCAGCTCGTGACTTCGCGCAGATCGATAACGCGCCAGAAGAAAAAGCACGTGGTATTACCATCAATACTTCACACGTAGAATACGAAACCCCGACCCGTCACTATGCACACGTTGACTGCCCGGGCCACGCCGACTACGTTAAAAACATGATCACCGGTGCTGCACAGATGGACGGTGCAATCCTGGTTGTTGCTGCAACTGACGGCCCTATGCCTCAGACCCGTGAGCACATCCTGCTGGGCCGCCAGGTAGGCGTTCCTTACATCATCGTGTTCCTGAACAAATGTGACATGGTTGATGATGAAGAGCTGCTGGAACTGGTAGAAATGGAAGTCCGTGACCTGCTGTCACAGTACGACTTCCCTGGCGACGATACGCCAATCGTACGCGGTTCAGCGCTGAAAGCACTGGAAGGCGACGCAGCATGGGAAGAAAAAATCCTGGAGCTGGCTGGCTTCCTGGATTCTTACATTCCTGAGCCAGAGCGTGCAATCGACCTGCCATTCCTGCTGCCAATCGAAGACGTATTCTCAATCTCCGGTCGTGGTACAGTCGTTACCGGTCGTGTAGAGCGCGGAATCATCAAAGTCGGTGAAGAAGTTGAAATCGTTGGTATCAAAGATACTGCGAAATCAACCTGTACCGGTGTTGAAATGTTCCGTAAACTGCTGGACCAGGGTCAGGCGGGTGAGAACGTTGGCGTTCTGCTGCGTGGTATTAAACGTGAAGAAATCGAACGTGGTCAGGTCCTGGCAAAACCAGGTTCAATCAAGCCACACACTCAGTTCGAATCAGAAGTTTATATCCTGTCAAAAGACGAAGGCGGCCGTCATACTCCGTTCTTCAAAGGCTACCGTCCACAGTTCTACTTCCGTACAACTGACGTGACCGGTACCATCGAACTGCCGGAAGGCGTAGAGATGGTAATGCCAGGCGACAACATCAAAATGGTTGTTACCCTGATCCACCCAATCGCGATGGATGACGGTCTGCGTTTCGCAATCCGTGAAGGTGGTCGTACTGTAGGTGCTGGTGTTGTTGCTAAAGTTATCGCTTAAT
>NZ_JAERJS010000082.1:0-1128 GCF_018257525.1 Tatumella sp. JGM130
ATACATTCACCACAGAGGAAGATCCGCGCATCACCATCATCTGGACGCCCGACAGTTCAGGTGTCAATGCGCCTTCAAATACAGGCAACCGGCACCCGGTAAGGATACCGAATCCGGTAGTTGTTGATCCGCTGCCGGAAAATACCAGTATTGAGGCGACAACCACTCCGGCACCGGAGGAGAAGAGTTTTGCGGATTATATTCTTATTCTGCCAGTGTCGGATATTCCGCCGATTTATGTTTATCTACGAAACAATCCCGGTCAGGTAACGGGTAAAGGCCAGAAGGTTAGCGGTATTTGGTTGTCTGATGCTAACACGGGGAATGGTTCTCCGGTTCCAAGTCAGATAGCAGACAAGCTACGAGGGCGAACCTTTGGTAACTTTGACCAGTTCCGTAAGGCATTTTGGTTAGAAGTCTCAAAAGATCCTGAACTCTCAAGCCAGTTCCGGGGGAGTAACAAAATTCATATACGCAATGGGAACTCTCCTTTCACACGAGAACAGGATCGTGCTGGAGGAAGAGAACGCTATGAGATACATCATATTATTCTAATAAGTAAAGGTGGGGAAGTTTATAATGTCGATAATATGAGCATAACTTCACCTAAGCTGCATATCGATATTCATTCAACGAGGCAGAGTAAATAATATGGGCGATAAAAAATCATTACCTGATTATACAGAAAGCGAATTTTTAGATTTAGTTCGTAAAATTTATAATGCTGAAGGGCCAACAGAAAAGGATGATAATCGCCGGGTCAGGGAGTTCAGGCGACTTGTTGAACATCCATCAGCCTCCGACCTTATCTTTTACCCAGAGGATGGGAAAGATGATAGCCCCGAAGGTGTTGTTCAGGAAGTTAAAGAATGGCGTCAAGTGAATGGTAAACCGGGCTTTAAGGGTTAGCTTCTGGTCGCATAAATGAGACTGTATCTGCGTCTAAGGGCCGTGTCCACATTACGTGGGTAAGATCAATCTTCATTAAGGATAATATATGGCAACTGGTCATTTTTTACGTATAGGTGACAAGACAACCCTCAGTGTCAGGATAGTTGTCACCCCCTCTGAAAAATCAATCTGAGGGCATGGAGTGACAGATGAAACGTATTTCACCGGAGCGTAAGG
>NZ_JAERJS010000083.1:0-1108 GCF_018257525.1 Tatumella sp. JGM130
TGTTTTGGCGAATACAAAACTAACCACTTTTACCGCCGTTTTCTATTAATTCACGCTAAGGTGCGATGAACCATAAATAACCGTGCATAGGTTGCTGCCGTAAAGTGACCTCGGGTATGGACGGTACTTAACTCAGTAAATGCATTTATATCAAAGAACCTCAGACTGATATTTAACGCATTTTTTGTCAGTTCATATATCCTTCGCTTGTTAGCAACAGAAATAGAGTTTTCTAAAATAATAATGTCATAGTTTTTATCTGAACGTGAGTTCTTCAAAATAGAATTGATTAAAGCGGCCCCTGAGATGGAATAGTTATCATCAAAACAGATAACTATCGGCACAGAGTGATTATCAAAAACTGGCTTTATTTTTCCATTGAAAGTTTCCTTTGAAACAAAAGTTCTCTGAACTTCTTTTGTTTTTATCTCAGGATTTTCATTGATTTTATGGATGATGAATATATTAAACAACCTTTCGGAAATATGACCAATAACTCTTTTTTCCTGAGCATTGTAATTCCTGAAGGCTATTCTTTTCTCAAGTTCATCAGTTATAGAGAAAAGCCACTCAGAATACTCATCAAAAATATGTTTTTTCATTACAAACATATTTGTATAATAACCTTCATGATCGTCATTAAACTTCCTGATACTTGATTCGAATTCAGGATAAAGCTCTTTAACAATAGCTAATGCAAGATCATAATCTCCGATATGCAAATACTCACCTTTTGCATAATGGATATAATTATTTTTGCTCCCTGCATTTAATACTGACCATTTTCTAGGGAGTAATATATCCACCCCTTCAAGTGATTCAGCGATACCTTCATCTGTTAACTGAAATTTTTCCTGATAGTCTCTGTCAATCTCTGGATAAACTACAACCCCCCAGTTATCTTCGGGAAAATTCTGTATTTTGGAAAAATTCAGGTGTCTGCGATAATGCATAAAACCGATATAATCAGAGTCACCACTATTCTTCCATGCCCAGTATTGTGCTGTCAGTTCACAATAGAAAGGATTTTTGGGTAATGCTACCAACTTATTGATTAGTGTATGATGGTGTTTTTGAGGTACTTTTGTGGCTTCCATTTCTGTGCGTT
>NZ_JAERJS010000084.1:0-1107 GCF_018257525.1 Tatumella sp. JGM130
CCGGGAAACGGGCTGACGGTTTCCATAAAATGGCGCACTTTTTTTAACAGTTGCCACATTGAACGGCACTGATGATTACGGGTTATCGTATCGTGCAACGCCTGCCATAACCGTTCAACATGATTCACCCATGGCGAATAAACCGGCTGATAAATAACGTTAAATTTAGGATTCGCTTTCAGCCAGTTCCGTGTTTTCTCACTCTTGTGAATAATATAGTTATCCACGATAAGCGTGATCGTTTTCGCCCGTCGGTACGTCGCTTTCAGGTGTTGAAGCAGGCTGATAAACAAGGACGACGCTTTGCTGCTACCGCCCACGTAGCTGACTTTTCCTGTACCGCTGTGCAGCGCGCCGGCCAGATAATATTTTTCATTCTGTCCGGGTGTGACCACTCGTTTTTGCTGCCCACGGACCTGCCAGTCCGCACCGATTTTGGGATTGAGGTGGATATCCACCTCATCTTCGTAAAACACCGGATGGTCAATACTGCATTTATCCAGAGCTTTACGGATGGCTGCCATTTTTTCATTTTTGTGTGGATCGCGTATATGCAGAGTGGGGGCCGCCCTGCGCCACACCAGCCCCGCTGAAGGCAGCCAGCGACGGACTGTGCCGGGATGCAGTTTACAGCCTGTTATCTCGTTGATTTTTATTGCCAGAAGTTCAGTACTCCAGCGGGAGCGTTGATAGCCAAAATCACTGGGAGAACGACTGACAAGCTGTACCAGCAGTGCACAAATTTGCTCAAATGGCCACCGGCGTTCACGGCCCGGACGCAGTGATATCAGGCCTTCCGCGCCATACAGGGTAAACCAGTTAATCCAGCGTCCGACGGATGAACGGGCACAGCAGAGCGTTCTGGCAACGTCGGTAACACGACTTCCCCGGTGCAGCATCAGCATAGCGGTCAGCCTGCGGGCATGATTTTTATCGCGAGTTTTATGGATAGTTTTCTGCATCAGGCGTCGTTCGGTACGGGGTATTGGTGCTATGATCGACATCGCTCAGTCCGGTTGGTGGTTTGTGATGTTTGGCGATTGATCAGATCGCACAATCCGGGCTGAGTTCCCTTAAAGTGATCTACTATTTGGCGCAGCTATTTAG
>NZ_JAERJS010000085.1:0-1102 GCF_018257525.1 Tatumella sp. JGM130
CAGTTTGCCGAGTTTCCGTCTTATTTTCACACGCTGTCGGTGGACGTGCCGTTCCGCGATCGTTATCTGGCACCTGTATATCTGAATACAAAGGACAGTGAGCCATCGGAGGGTGATAGCCGCTTTTTTACGGCCGAGTGCGGTACTCATGTGCTGGTTGCGTGGTGCGGAACGGACAGCCTTCTGAATGCCCTGACGGATGCCTCATTCGGGCCGAAGAAGTGCCTGCCCGTGCTTGCCGGTGCGGGTAATATTCACGGCGGTTTTCTGGAAGCCTATGAGCTGGCTAAACGGAAATTTAAGGACGAATTTGATTCAATAAAAGCTGTGATAAAAAATCAGAAATCTTTATTTGTTTGCGGTCACAGTCTGGGGGGTTCCCTGGCACTGCTGTATGCCGCCGAAATGAAAGATAACCATCCGGTACTGTACACCTACGGGATGCCGCGCACGTTTACCCGCGCGGCAATGCCGTTTCTGGACAGCATCACTCACTACCGCCACGTCAATGATAACGACACCGTGCCACAGGTGCCGCTGGAAACCGATATGGACAATCTGTTCTATCAGACGCTGGGGCCGCTGGGCGACAAGCTGGGCTTTAACTGGCTGGCAACGTCGGTTGCCGGTCTGCCGGTCTCTCTCTGGCAGAAAGACATGGAGTTAAAAACGGGGATACGGCTGAAAAAAGACCCGTACTGGCATCACGGCAACACCGTCGTCTTTTTCCGGGCGCAGCAGTGTTCGATGAAGCTCACCAGCCCGAACAGGAAGAGTCTGGTTGATGGTGAGGTATATACCCGGCATTTTGTGGCCGTTAAGCTCTTTCTGGTGCCCTCCCTGAACGATAAGTGTCTGAAAGCAACCGGCGAGCATCAGGCGGCGTTTATCCAGTGCCTGAGCCCGGCCAGTCTGGCAAAGACCTTTCCCAAGAACACCAACCCCACGCTGGACGGCCTCGGCACCGATCCGCGCAGCCATTCGATGGCGCACCGCTACCTGTCCTATATCCATAATCAGGTGCTGGAGCTGGCCGATCCGGCGCGGGAGATGAGCAGGAAAGCGATGCGGGAAAAATTCCGGGAGGAAGTTGAGAAAAGCG
>NZ_JAERJS010000086.1:0-1048 GCF_018257525.1 Tatumella sp. JGM130
TGGGTAGTGGTGAATGATTTAACGTGGTTTAACAGGTTGGTAGCAGCGCCAATGACGCCGCCGATGGTGGTAGCCATTAGCGATACTCCGTTGGTTAGTAGTTGATGGTTACTGCTGGTACCTGACCTTTAGCGATTGATTTGATACATGCTTTTGCACAGTCCTCGGTCAGGCCGGATTCGACCAGTGCAGATACTGCTGCGAGATTGATATTGCGACGATGCTCTGTATCTCTGGCCCGGCGGTCGGCTTCATCTTTGATGCGTTTTTCTTCATCCAGTCGAGCCTGCTCGACCTGAGCGGCTTTGCGGCGTTCGGCCTCGATAGCTTCCCGCTTATCACGCTCAGCCAGTTGCTGGGCTTCGATACGCTGCTGCTCTGCACGTTGCTCCGCAGCGATACGTTCCTGCTTTTCCTTCTCGGCAGCGGCCTGTAATTCGAGCTTTTCACGCTCTACCTGCTCACGTTCACGCTGGGCCTTTTCCTCAGTCTCACGTTTTACTCGCTCTTCAGCTTCCCGGGCGATGCGCTGCTCATGATCAATGCGCTGCTGTTCGGCCAGCCGAGCGGCTTCGGCACGGTCACGGTCGAACTTGTCATTCATCAGTAGGGCGATTTCATGATCGGACTCAATCTGCTTGGCCAGCGCTTCAGCCTTGGCGCGGTCGTAATCAGCATTCATTGCATCAGCTTCATCCCGCATAGCGCTGTAGGCTTCTGCTGCGACCCGTTCCTCTTCCTCTTTCTTCAGTCGCTCTTGCTCAGCTTCCCAATCGGTCACCGGCTGCCGGATTTCGATAGCCAGTTCATCAAGTGCCTCGCGAATCTTCCGGCGACTGGCATCAACCAGGGCAGGGCGTTTCTTCATTTCAGCGACCAGTGTTTTACCGGCATCATCAATCGCTACCTTTGAGCTGCGAACGGTGGCCGCCATGCTGATGTAGGCCTTGCGACCCTTAGCGGTATTTATGTCACCAACGACTGACTTTGCTTTAGCGCGGATTTCTTCAATCAGCCGGTCGGTGTAATCACCACTGATAAACGCCGC
>NZ_JAERJS010000087.1:0-945 GCF_018257525.1 Tatumella sp. JGM130
TTGGCGATTGATCAGATCGCACAATCCGGGCTGAGTTCCCTTAAAGTGATCTACTATTTGGCGCAGCTATTTAGGTTCAAGTCGTGCTAAACGCGGTTCCTGATGCGGGGTAAGTACCTTAAACTCCGCCCCTCCCATAATTTTATCCCACACATAGTAATCAGGAAACTCATGCACCTTTTGAGTAACATGATCGAATGAGCTGCCTCTGAAGATACAAAAATCCACGTTGTGAGAAAGAATAATATTAATTACATCTGTGTATAAGTATGATAATGCGATATCATCGCTATCAAAAAAAGTTACCAATTCACCACGCGCCTTACTTAAACCCAGGTTTCTTGCTATTGAGGGACCTTCATTTTCTTTAGTTAAGATGCAAATGTCAAAATCGCTATTACCTGCCCATTCTTTCGTGAGGTTAAGCGTATTGTCAGTGCTACCATCATCGATAAGTATTAATTCAACCTTGAAATCTCTGACGCCTTTCATAGAATTCAAAGTGTCAATAATATAATCCTCAACATTATACATTGGTATAATAATTGATAGATCTATTTTCGGATTTTTTATATCAGAAAACCATTCCATTATCTCTGCCCTAAAAATAGCTATTATGCACAAATAAAACCATACGTATTCTATGATTTATTGATTGAGGTTAAGCAACAGTAAGATTTTATCAAAGGTTTGACAAGGGTTTCGATCGTTTTTTGGCAAACTTTAAACCAATCCCTTCATCCCGGATTTACGAAGCCTTCAAAACTTCCGTGGAGGCCTCAGCGCGCGCTCGCCCCGCCGCCATGTTTGCCAGCTTTGTGTAGTGGTTTTCATGCATCTGTTGATGCTGACTTCCCGGCAGGCAATAGCCCGTCGTGCACCCGACGTTACCGCTTCATTTATCCACAGAATAAACTGCTGTCGTTCGCTTTCAGGGGTCAGTCG
>NZ_JAERJS010000088.1:0-767 GCF_018257525.1 Tatumella sp. JGM130
GGTAATGCTACCAACTTATTGATTAGTGTATGATGGTGTTTTTGAGGTACTTTTGTGGCTTCCATTTCTGTGCGTTGTCCTACCTGTACTGGGACTGAAGGCGTTGTCCGTAACGGTAAAAGTACTGCCGGTCATCAGCGCTACCTCTGTAAGCAGTGTCGTAAAACATGGCAACTCACTTTCACCTATACCGCCTCCCAGCCCGGTACACACCAAAAAATCATTGATATGGCCATGAATGGCGTTGGATGCCGAGCCAGTGCACGCATTATCGGCATTGGTCTGAACACCATTTTCAGGCATTTAAAAAACTCAGGCCCCGCTCAGTAACCTCGCGGATACAGCCGGGCAGTGATGTGATTGTCTGCGCAGAAGTGGACGAACAGTGGGGTTACGTCGGCTCTAAATCACGCCAGCGCTGGTTGTTTTACGCCTACGACAGACTACGCAGGCGCGTTGTCGCGCACGTTTTTGGTGAGCGGACGATGGCAACCCTGGAGCAGCTTCTGACGCTACTGTTGCCTTTTGAGGTAGTAGTCTGGATGACGGATGGCTGGCCATTGTACGAGTCACGCCTTAAGGGAAAATTTCACGTTATCAGCAAGCGTTACACACAAAGAATTGAGCGGCATAACCTGAATCTCAGACAGCATCTGGCAAGGCTGGGAAGAAAGTCTCTGTCATTTTCAAAGTCAGTTGAACTGCATGACAAAGTCATCGGGTACTACATGACAATAAATCACTATCAATAAATTGGAATCATTACC
>NZ_JAERJS010000089.1:0-731 GCF_018257525.1 Tatumella sp. JGM130
GGTGAGCCGCATAAATACTGGCTTGAGCTTCAATTCGTGGATGAGAACAACAATCCGGTTACCGGGCTGAATGTGCAGCTGGAATACCACCCGCTGGCCTCTGCAAAGGAGGTCGCTATGTGGAAAAAATATGGTAACCACGACTACAACCCCACGCCGCCGCCTAATCCGCCCGCCGGGGTGACCGACAGCCAGGGACTGGTTCGCTTCGACGACCTGTACTGGATAGCTGTTGACGTGAAGACCGACGCCCAGACACTGGCCGACGAGATGAAAAAGCGCCCGCTGGGCCTGCGGCGCAACCCGAACAGCCAGCCGGTGAGCAACAATATGTTCCGGCCGGAAACCCGCGATCCCAAATGGCGTTCAGACGTGCAGGAAAAGGCCGAGGCAGCCGGGTACATCCATCACTATGTGACCATCGGGGAGCTTTGCGACCGGCTGCCGGAGATCGAGGGCTGGACTGAGCCGGATCCGCCGAAGTTTCATTTTCCACCCGGACGCTCTCTGAAAGGCACCGAGATAGTGCGGGAGGCTCTGGAGAAGCGGCACGTTATCGAGATCTGCCCGTTCCGGGCGTGGGTGCTGGATCTGCACGATACGAAAGAGTATGACCTCGCCAACGGGCTTAACCTCGGCATCATGGCCGACCTTGCCTATTCAGCCGAAAAAGAGAATAAAACAGTCGATTACTTCTTCCGGCAGAAATGTCTGGACCTGTCCTGCATCCC
>NZ_JAERJS010000008.1:0-103193 GCF_018257525.1 Tatumella sp. JGM130
TGTTTGGCGATTGATCAGATCGCACAATCCGGGCTGAGTTCCCTTAAAGTGATCTACTATTTGGCGCAGCTATTTAGGTTTGATAGGGGATGCATCCTATTCAATATATTTAACACATGTATTGAATATTGGAGTTAGTACTTATATTTTTAAATTATCTGGTATAAATAGCTCGGTTTTATACGTTTCATTTACTATGCTTCTTTCTTTAATTGTAGGTCTTTTCACATACAAATATATAGAGGTTCCACTTATTAAAATCACTAGGCGTTTCTTTAGTTAAATTTCATTGGTTATTAAAAATGTTACCGACTTAAAATATGACCATGGCAACTGTTGATCTTACCCAGCAATAGTGGACACGCGACTAAGTGAGTAAACTCTCAAACAGAGGTGACTCACATGACAAAGCCAGCATCAACCGTAAAAAAGACGCGTAAGCAGCACACGCCTGAATTTCGTCACGAAGCCCTTAAACTCGCTGAGCGTATCGGTGTGGCCGCAGCCGCCCGCGAGCTCAGGCTGTATGAATCGCAGCTCTACAACTGGCGCAGTAAACAGCAGCAACAGCTCTCATCCTCTGCTCGCGAAAATGAACTCGCCGCTGAAAATGCCCGTCTGAAGCGTCAACTGGCAGAACAGGCAGAGGAGCTGGCCATTCTCCAAAAGGCCGCGACATACTTCGCGAAGCGCCTGAAATGAAGTATGTCTTTATCGAAAAACATCAGGCTGAGCTCAGCATCAAAGCCATGTGTCGCGTCCTCCGGGTGGCCCGCAGCGGCTGGTATGTGTGGGCTCAGCGACGTGCGGGGATAAACTCACGCCAGCAGTTCCGCCTGAATTGCGACTGCGCTGTACACGAGGCTTTTCACCGGGCAAAACAGCGCTACGGGGCACCGCGCCTGACTGATGAACTGCATGCTCAGGGTTACCGGTTCAACGTGAAAACCGTGGCTACCAGCCTGCGTCGTCAGGGACTACGAGCGAAAGCTTCACGGAAGTTCAGCCCGGTCAGTTACCGCGAACATGGTCTGTCGGTGTCGGAGAACCTGCTGAAGCAGGATTTTTACGCCAGTGGCCCGAACCAGAATTGGTCCGGTGACATTACGTACTTACGCACGGATGAAGGCTGGCTGTATCTGGCAGTCGTTATCGACCTGTGGTCGCGTGCCGTTATCGGCTGGTCAATGTCGTCACGGATGACAGCACAGCTGGCCTGCGATGCGCTACAGATGGCGCTGTGGCGGCGTAAACGCCCGGAAAATGTCATCGTCCACACAGATCGTGGCGGGCAGTACTGCTCAGCGGATTATCAGGCGCTCCTGAAGCGGCATAGCCTGCACGGCAGCATGAGTGCAAAGGGTTGCTGCTACGACAATGCGTGTGCGGAAAGCTTCTTCCACTCACTGAAAGTCGAATGTATCCACGGTTAACGCTTTATCAGCCGGGAAATAATGCGAACGACGGTGTTTAATTATATCGAGTGTGATTACAATCGGTGGCGCCGTCACAGTGCCTGTGGCGGTCTCAGCCCGGAACAGTTTGAAAACCAGAACCTCACTTAGGACGGTGTCCACATTACGTGGGTAAGATCATGTTGCTCAGATAGAAGGAATATCGGAAGCTACCCTGTATAACTGGCGTAATCAGGATAAATCAGAATGGAAACCTGTGACCGGTACAGAGAAAAATAGTGAACAATGGTCTGCAGAAGTGCGCTTTGCCGTAATAGTCGCAACCGCCACGTTTTCTGATGCTGAAGGGCTTTGTTGAATAAAATTCCATGCGAGTGTCCCTGTAGCTGGCTGTATTTTCAGGCAATACGCACGCTTTCTGGCATACTTGCCTTCGTCATTTTGTTCAGTGCCCGTACCATGGGCAGAGCCTCTGCAATTTGACTATCGTAGTCAAGCAGTATCAGTGAGCTTTAGAACAATTGTTTTACCCTATACATGGCCGTTTTCGCTATAGATAGAACGACGGTTATAATCTGTTGTCTGTTTCCACCATACATTGCTTCCGCTTAGTTGCTGATTAGCAACTGCACTGTTGCGGTCCGCGTACTCACCAGGCCAGTAACCCGCTCCCTTCCGGGGAGGAATGAGTGCGCTGACCTGATTTTTCGGTGGGTCTGCCGGATTAACCCAGGGAACCCTCTGGGTCTGGTACGTTGTTAAGCGACAGGTCAGCGCAGATGATTTCATGTGTTTTGCTGTCAACGGCCATATGTAGCTTCCGCCAGATACGGCGGTGTTCTTTGCCGTATTTTTTGACTTTCCATTTGCCGTTACCGAAGATCTTCAGTCCTGTGAAATCAATCACTAGATACGCGACTTCACCCCAGCTAACCGTTTTAAAACTAACATCGACAGACTTTGCCCGCTTGGTGACACAGGAGTAATCCGGACAGCGCAGCGGAACGCCCATTAGGGGAAAATGGAATCAATGAAGGACAGTGCAGCCCTCAGGGGCAGCCTGAATACGCGTTGATGGCAAGGTTAGTGAGGTCTTCCGCGTGCTGAAGGCGTGGCCGTGTCATACCACGACTTAATCGTCTCGTCATCCAGCCAGAAAGTCATGGAGCTATGGTTGATTAGAATTTTGTTATAGGTGTGCTAGTGGTCGATTCTGAACTTCTGCTTTGCCACGGGACTGTCTGTGTTGTAAGGGAATACGTGATATGATCCTTTAATTCAGCAAAAATTCGGTTCATTCAACAAATCCCGTTGCACGAAACGATAACCTACAATCATCAATATCGTTGAATATGGCGACTGTTAAAAAGTACGCTATTTTATGGAAAGCACTAGCCCGTTTCTAGGAAGAAAGTATGGCCTGGAAAAAGAGTAGCAGTATTGGGCAAAGCTATTTATGGTGAAGCCACTGTGGTAATTAGCGAGGGTTCGCATCAAAAAATTATTAATTATCCATTGTGTTTCTATCTGGCTTTATAAAATAGCGGATTTAAATATCTAATGAAGTCAGTAATCAGGTTTCCCTGTGGTGGGGCGAAGATCTGGTTTTTATAAAAATATTTATATCTAAGTTTATAGGTTTTTAAGTGAGTTTGAATGGGGTTTTGTGAGTATCGTTCAACTTCATTTTAATGATAAGGGGCTGAAATTGAAGGTAGCACTTCTTGTGGTTTTATACGGTAAAGAAATTAACCAGTCAAAAACGTTGATGTCATTATCTGATATAGATCTTTATGATTTTGATCTTGTTATATTTAACAATGGCCCTGACTTAATACATGCCATCGAAGATGATGATTTGTATATTAAACTATCAAATAAAGTAGCTAATGTACTGTTACTACAAGACTCGAATAACTCACCTTTAAGTTTAATTTATAATGATTTTATGGAATTAAAGTCAGGGTTCGATGCTTTTGCTTTTTTTGATGATGATAGTCTGATAACTATAGATTATATAAAAAGTATTTATGAATGCGTTCAAGCTAACCAATATGACCTTATGATACCGAGGATATATGGTATTGGTGATAATAAATACCATTACCCTAAAGTCAATGGTATGGTAGTTGAGGATGAAGTCATTATTAATTTAGATTCTAACCAAGAGATATTATCTATTGGCTCCGGGTTAGTTCTATTTAAACGAGTTATTAATAAGTTGAGTTGTTTTGGAGTAAGGATTTTTGATGAACGTTATGCACTATATGGAGTAGATTACAGTCTATTCAGAAAGGTTAATCTTTATGCTAAATCAGGTGGGGGGGTAAATATTAAAGTTAAGTCTCAACTAAATCATGATTTATCGAGTAGTTCATTAAAACAAGAAGGGTGGAGAATAAAAGAGAGACTGATAGATCGAGTGCTATCAATTAAGTATTACTCCCCTAATATCCTTTACAAACCAGCTAGGTTGTTTAAATTAATTGCCAAGGAATTTATTTCGTATAGATTTTATAATGTACTTTACATTATGTATATTTATATTAAAGGAAAGCATCCTCGATGCTAATTATTTTATTGGAGAGTTTTTATGAAAATTTTTATCACCGGTGGTGCCGGGTTTATCGGTTCCGCAGTAGTACGTAATATTATAGAAAATACTCAGGATCAGGCGATAGTCATTGATAGTCTGACCTATGCCGGTAACCTGGAGTCTCTGGCCGGGGTAGCAGACAGCCCGCGTTATCATTTTGAACAGGTTAATATCTGTGACCGTCAGGCTCTTGATGCGCTATTCAGCAAGTATCAGCCGGATGCGGTAATGCACCTGGCGGCAGAAAGCCATGTCGACCGTTCTATCGATGGCCCGGCGGCATTTATCGAAACCAATGTGGTCGGTACCTATACTCTGCTGGAAGCGACCCGCCACTACTGGAATACCCTTGACAGTGCAGCAAAACAGGCATTCCGTTTCCACCATATTTCCACCGATGAAGTCTATGGTGACCTGGAAGGGACCGATGATCTGTTTACCGAAACCACCCCTTATGCACCGAGCAGTCCGTATTCAGCCTCTAAAGCTTCCAGTGATCATCTGGTCAGAGCCTGGCTGCGTACCTATGGCTTGCCGACCATTGTCACCAACTGCTCAAATAACTACGGCCCTTACCACTTCCCGGAAAAACTGATTCCGCTGATTATCCTTAATGCAATGGCCGGTAAACCGTTACCTGTCTATGGCAATGGCAGCCAGATCCGTGACTGGCTGTATGTCGAAGATCATGCCCGCGCCCTGTATACCGTGGTAACTAAGGGGGAAGTCGGCGAAACCTATAATATTGGTGGCCATAATGAACGCCGCAATATCGAAGTGGTTAAAACTATCTGCGGCCTGCTGGAAGAGCTGGTACCGAATAAGGCACAGGGTGTAAGCCACTATGCAGATCTGATCACCTATGTTCAGGACCGTCCAGGGCACGACCTGCGTTATGCAATCGACGCGTCGAAAATTGAACGTGAACTGGGCTGGACTCCGGCAGAAACCTTCGAAACCGGGATTCGTAAAACCGTAGAATGGTATCTGAATAACCCTGTCTGGTGGCAGCGGGTGCTGGATGGTTCTTATGCCGGCGAACGACTGGGTTCACTTTAATTAACAGGAAACAGAGTCAATGAAAGGTATTGTGTTAGCCGGGGGTTCCGGTACCCGTTTATATCCGATTACTCAGGGCGTTTCTAAGCAGCTGATGCCGATTTATGATAAGCCGATGGTGTTTTACCCGATTTCGGTACTGATGCTGGCCGGGATCCGTGAAATTCTGATTATCTCCACCCCCGAGGATATGCCAGGCTTTAAACGTCTGCTCGGTGATGGCAGCCAGTTTGGTGTCAGTTTCTGTTATGAAGTACAGCCAAGTCCGGACGGGCTGGCACAGGCTTTTATTATCGGTGAAGAGTTTATTGATGGTGACAGCTGTGCGCTGGTACTGGGCGATAATATCTATTTCGGTGAAAGCTTTGGCCGTAAGCTGGAAAATGTGGTGCAGCGTACGCAGGGGGCGACCGTATTTGGTTACCAGGTGCTGGACCCTGAGCGTTTCGGGGTGGTGGAGTTTGATGAAAATAACCGCGCTATCTCACTGGAAGAAAAACCGGCCGCACCTAAATCTAACTGGGCGGTGACCGGCTTATATTTCTATGATAAAGATGTTGTGGAAATGGCAAAGCAGGTAAAACCTTCGGCGCGCGGCGAACTGGAAATTACCACCCTTAATGAGATGTATCTGCAGAAAAATGCGCTGCATGTCGAAAAATTGGGCCGCGGTTTCGCCTGGCTGGATACCGGTACCCATGACAGCCTGCTGGAAGCGTCATCGTTTATTCATACTATCGAAAAGCGTCAGGGCTATAAGGTCGCCTGTCTGGAAGAAATTGCCTATAACAAAGGCTGGCTGAGCCGTGAGCAGGTGCAGCGTCAGGCAACATTATTAGCTAAAACCGGCTATGGCCAGTATTTGCAGCGTATGATTGAAGAGGAATAAAATGCAGGTTATTGATACTAAAATCGCTGATGTTAAAATTATTCAGCCAAAAGTGTTCGGCGATGAACGTGGTTTTTTCCTCGAAACCTTTGAGAAAAAACGTTATCAGCAGATGCTGAATATCGACTTTGATTTTGTGCAGGATAACCATTCCCGTTCGTCGAAGGGAGTATTACGCGGCCTGCATTTCCAGACCAAACATGCCCAGGGCAAGCTGGTGCGGGTAGTACGTGGCGAAGTCTTTGATGTGGCGGTGGATATCCGTAAGGATTCACCGACCTATGGCCAGTGGCAAGGGGTGATTCTTTCAGAAGAAAATAAAACTCAGTTCTGGATCCCGCCGGGTTTAGCCCATGGTTTTGTGGTACTTTCTGATATTGCTGACTTTGAATATAAATGTACCGATTACTATACCCCGGGTTTTGAAGGCTGCCTGGCCTGGAATGATCCCGAGGTAGGGATTCAATGGCCGATTGATTTTGAACCTGTTTTATCAGAGAAAGATAAAGCAGGGCTTAGTATTAATTTGATTTAGGTTATTTGTTAGTTAATAAAACACGCTAACTGATTGTTTTTATTTAATGAGCTCTTTTTATTTAAACAGAGCTCTTTATTTTACATTGTGGTGTCTTATGATTTGGTATTTCCAATGACTCTTATCTCAAATGCAAAGTGGAATGCTTTCTCACAATTGTTTAAAATAATAATTCAGCTTTTGAATTTAATTTATCTGGCAAAGATAATCCCTCCTTCTGAATATGGGTTAATGGCAATGACAGCCGTAGTTGTTAACCTGGGGACGTTACTTAGAGATTTAGGAACTTCAGCAGCATTAATTCAGAGGAAAGAATTAAATGAAAAGCTTAAAAACACAATATTCTGGATAAACTTAATTATGGGGATTGCGATAGCAATAGCTATTTGTTTATTGTCCCCCGTCCTGTCAGCGGTCTATAATCAACCTGAATTACTTTCAGTATTTATCCTTATTAGTGTGATTTTTCCATTATCCAGCTCAGCTGCAGCTCATCTTGCTCTGATGGAAAGAGCATCTCAGTTCAGAAAAATATCATATATTGAAATTACGTCTTCAGTTTTTTCCGTAATTGTTGCTATCATTATGGCAAATTTAGGCTACGGTGTTTTCAGTCTGGTCGGTCAGGCCATAACCCTTAACTTAATGTCAGCGATACAGTTCTGGAGAGCATCAACCTGGAGGCCATCAATAAAAGAGTTTATTTGTAAGGAAGAATTAAGGAATGTATTTGGCTTCAGTGCTAATTTATCAATGTTTAACCTGATTAACTACTTATCCAGGAATGGGGATAGTTTTATTATTGGTAAGTATATGTCAGCAGCGATATTAGGAAGTTATAATTTAGCATATAGGATTATGTTGTTTCCATTGCAAAGTCTGACTTTTGTTGCTTCAAGATCACTTTATCCGATATTGAGCAGGCAGCAGGATGATAATGAAAAGATAAATAAAACCTATAACGATTGTGTTTTTGTTATAGTGTTAATTACAGCGCCGCTTATGACGGGAATTGCACTGTTAAGTCATCCTTTCATTAATTTGACCTTTGGCAATCAATGGGAGGTTACAGCCGATGTGCTAAAATGGTTAGCGCCTACCGCTATTATTCAATCAATATTAAGCACGACGGGTTCAGTATTTACTGCCAAGGGGCGCACTGATATTCTTATGCGGCTTGGGATATTAGGGACAGTTTTGCAGTTTGGTTCTTTTTTAATTGGCATCCATTTTAGCATCGTTACTTTTGCTTTTTGTTATCTTATTGCTAATGTCCTTAACTTTATACCGGTAATGCTGTCTTTGATGTATGTTATTTCCGGTAGCTTTTTTATTTTTATTCGTCAGCTTATGCCGATAATAATATCAACACTGGTTATGTTATTCGTAATAAATATTTTCGGCCATTATTTTATACCGATAAATGATATAAGTAACTATTGGCAGTTGATTTTAACTTCAGTTGTGGGTGCTGTAATATATGTAATATCCATGCTAACCCTGTCATTTAAAATAAGATTTTTTATATTTAATAAATTATTTAAGGTGAAGTCATGAAAATCCTCCTTACTGGTGCTAACGGTCAGTTGGGCCGTTGCTTCCGGGACCTGGTGTCCGAAACTGATACTGTTTTAGCTCTGGGATCGCAGGAGCTTGATATCAGTAATCGACAGGCAGTGATTGAAACCGCTAAACAGTTTCAGCCTGATATAATCATTAATGCTGCTGCCTATACTGCGGTAGATAAGGCAGAAAGCGAACCTGAACGCGCGGCGGCGGTAAATAGCCATGGGCCGGAAAATCTGGCGCTGGCGGCAAAAGCGGTTGGTGTAAGACTGGTGCATGTCTCTACCGATTATGTATTTGATGGCACAGGCAGTACGCCTTACCTGGAAACAGATGCAGTAAACCCATTAGGCGTTTACGGGCAGACCAAACTGGCCGGAGAGCTACTGGTACGCAGTATTCTTCCGGACGCGATTATTGTGCGTACTGCCTGGGTGTTTAGCGAATATGGCAATAATTTCGTTAAAACTATGCTGCGACTGGCAAAAGACCGCTCTGAACTGGGTATTGTTGCTGATCAGGTTGGCTGCCCTACCTATGCGGGTGATATCGCAACAGTTATCCTGAAAATGCTTAAGGAAAATGCAGCAGGTGGTATCTATCATTATTGCGGCGATCGTAGTCTATCCTGGGCCGAATTTGCAAAAATAATTTTTTTAAAAGCTGAATATTTTGGAATAATAAAGGATAAACCAAAGGTAAATTTAATTAGCACTGAAGAATATCCAACTCCAGCGAAACGCCCTAATTACTCAGTTCTATCTGCTTACAAGGTTTCAAAATATCACCCACCTTCAAACTGGGACTTGTCATTGGATAATGTTCTAATGAAGTTGGTTTTAGATGTCATTTGATTTAAATTTCAATTGAGACTGGTTTATTTATATGAAGAAAATTTTTTGTGTAACTTGCCATAAGCTAACTAATCCGTTGCAGTTAACTGTAGAGTACTTATCTTCTTTCAAAGAAAATACAGTGTTAATACATGTTGATGATAAGTTTGATATGGAGCCATTTAATTTCTTGAGATCTGAAAATGTTTTATTTATTACAGATAGAGTTAATGTGAAATGGGGCGGTTACTCACAGATAGAATCAACAATTAAGTTGCTAACTAAATCATTATCATTCGATTTTAAGTATCTTTTTTTTATATCTGGTGATGATTTGCCTTGTAAGTCTAATCAAGAGATTAATGACTTTATAAATTCTATTGAGTTTAAAAATATGGTTCATTTTCAGGATGAGAGGAATTCGTATGTGGATCCAGAGCAGAGAGTTAAATATAATTACCCATTATTCTTTTTTAATAAAAGAAAAAATATTTTGGATAAAGTGAAATCCAAGGTTTTTAAGTTTTTTGGTTTTTTGTTTATTAATAAAAGTTATAAGGAAAGTCTTCTCAAAGGGATGGTTTTTTATAAAGGAACAAGTTGGTTTTCACTTAACAATATGACTGTAAGGTTGTTGTTAAATTTCTTGAATGAAAATGAATGGTATTTTGATATATACAAAAAATCGCTATGTGGTGATGAGGTTTTTTTTCATACAGCACTTAAGTACTTAAAAGTAAATGATTTTTATCATAACCCTAACGAAATGAATGATGCATTGAGGTATATTGATTGGAAGAGCGGTCCTGAGTATCCAAAAATATTGAATTCGGGTGATTTATTTTCAATTAAAGAAACATCATGTTTGTTTGCTAGAAAGTTTACTGATGAAAGTGCGAGTGACATAATTAAATGTTTTATTTTGGATTCTCCTTCGGCTTTGTTGAATAAATAAGATTACGTGTGAACGTCCCTGCGGTAAGTGTCAAGGTCGTTCTCACCCCCGGTTAATTCAAGCCGCCTGTTTCTCCGGGCCTGGATTCAGGGTTACTGCCCCTTCAGGCTGCCAGTTTCTCGTTTTACCTGACCAGTGGGATGGGCTTGCCTCGCGCTCCGGTACAGTTCATCACGCTGTTTCAGAAGCTTATGATCTTCACCACGATGTCGCTCTGACGGCGTAACATAGCGTATTCCGCCGTGACGATGTTCTTCGTTATACCATCGGGTAAATTTATTCACCCGGCTCCGTGCTTCCTTCAGCGTTTTAAAACCAGATGACGGCCATGTGGGAACATATTTTAAGGTCCGGAATAGCGATTCGGCATACGCATTATCGTTACTGACCCGCGGACGGCTATGGGGCAGCGTGATATTTAGTTCGTGCAGTTTCATCTGCAGCGTCTGTGGTTTCATGGCTGCGCCGTTATCTGCATGCAGTACCAGCGGATGCCGCCAGTAGCCTTCACGTATTACATTGCGTTGCATTAAGGCGGCAGCCTGTTCACCACTTTCTGTTTCATGCACTTCATACCCAGTGATTTCCCAGCCCCGCTAAGCACCAGGGTAGTTCTCACCCCCCCCCCCCGGTTAATTTCAGCCGCCAGTTCTCTCTGATATCGATTTGCCTGTACCCTGTTATCACGGTGGGCAATTGGTATCTGCTTACACCCTGAATATCGTAGTGACTTAATTGCCTGGAAATAATTTTATTTTTTATTTAAGAAATTACATAGTCATTTTTGTGACACGGTCAGTTACTTTTATTATCGGTTGCCGGTATTCTGTCAGCCCTGTGATTATTTCTCAGGTGACGAGCGTTTATAAAATTTACAGGCGTGTCATTTAAGCATGATAACGTATAACAGCCAGTAATAGTTCTGGTGTCAGAATATTATCAGGTATAGCTGTTACTTAAATAATGAATATGATATTAGCAGTAAAGTTAACCTTTTAAAACAGGATGGTCAATGGATACCGTCGAACAGCTGAATGGAACATATTTTTATGCGGGTAAACCAAATATTATTGCCGCGGAACTATTTTTCATGATTTTTTGTGAGAATACAGCCAGGCAATTCGGTATCGGTATAGCTGATTTCGGGGCCGTTGTCGCTATTGTTTCCGGGAGAAACAACCTGGTGACAAGAGCTAAACCGGCTAATGCTATCAAAGGTACATCTTATGCATCGAGGGGGGCCAGAGCCGTTTTCGGGAAAATAAAATTTCCTTTCGGTATCTCGTTACCTACCTGGCCGGGAGGTTATACACCATGGACAGCGCGTCGTGTGATGGTGCGTAATCTTGCACCCTTTGTCGGCCGTTCAATACCTTTATTTGGGATAATTATTCTGGCTTCAGATGTCACACAAATCACTTATCTGACTGTGCGTGACTACAATACGATAGCCCGGGGCAATGATAAGTTATGGTAGAAACTATTGTGCAACGGGTTTATATGCTGGTACGGCCGTATGCCGGTACTTATCTTTTCAACCTTAAGACGGTGATATTAATGCCTGAAACCGATCTTGATACTGATCTGGGTATTGATGAACTTGAAGCTGAAGATCTGATGAATGATTTCTTCACACAATTTAACGTTGAACGGGGCAGTTTCAGAATTGAAACCTACTATCCACCGGGCACTTTGTCCCTGAATCCTTTCGCAAAAAAAACACTGATACCGGTCCCTGACTTTACTATCCGTATGCTGGTTGAATCAGCAAAGGCCGGGCGCTGGCTATTCGATTAACGCTACATAAGGGGGGGGTAATGGCAGAACCTGTTTATTTATTTTTAACTGATGATCGCAGGACGACGTTACCCGCGCTAACCAGTCCCGGTGAGCGGAAAATTGCCGGGTTTGAAGAGCATCACACTGCCCGACAACCTGTTTTACCCGCCCGTCGCCAGTCGTGGCTGATAACATCACAGATAACAAAATGTCTCGAGATTCAGGGTTTAGTGATATTTAGTAATTAATTATTAATATGATAATGATTCACATTTACAACCATTAATATCGCGTCCAGATTAATCGTTATGGCGGGTGCATGGTGCGGCCGCAGGCAGTAATCTGTCAGGAGCGATAAGCAGAATGAAATCTTCAAAATTACTTATTGGTGTGGCCGCGGGGTCGGTGATGTTTTCGGCGACAGTGCTGGCCAAAGAGTATCCGATTGGCGGGCCAGTTGAACATCAGGGAATGCAGATTGCCTCATCTTATCTGCTGAATATCGAAACCAGTCCGTCACCGGAGTCGATGGTGATGGGTAACGATGTTATTCATCTGGAAACCGATGTCCATGCGACCAAAAATAATCAATGGGGATTTTCTGAAGGGGAGTGGATCCCCTATCTGTCGGTAGATTATGTGGTACAGAAACAGGGTGACAGCCATTTCCTTGAATTCGGTCAGTTGCTGCCGATGTCTGCTGACGATGGTGCGCACTATGCCCATAGCGTAAAAATGGCCGGCGCGGGTACCTATAAAGTCACCCTGAAATATAACGCCCCGGATGAACAGGGCTATGCACGCCATACTGATAAAGCCACCGGAATTCCGCGCTGGTTTGCCCCCTTTACCGAAACCTTTACCTTCCGTTACCCCCAATAATCGCCGCACGGCAGGCGCACTGGCCTGCCGTCACCTTTCCCGAATCCTGTCCGTCCGTGCTGCTTAACCGCACTTTTCCCGCTGATTGCCGCAACCCTTCTCTGAGGGCGGTGTACTGATCATACTGCCGGCTGTAAATCAGTAGCGGATGACAGCGCTCTGCACTGAGGGCCTGGCCGGTGGTAAATATTTATAGCCTGCTTAATAATAAATATCTTTGATGATGATTATTATATTTCCCGGGCAGAGAAAAAATAAAAACCAGTTAAATCAATGTGAATATTTTCGCGCGGGTTATTTATTGCGATATAACCGAATGTTTACCAATAAATAATTAATCAATCGTTCGGAAGATACAAAAAATGCGCTTCTGGTTTTATTTTTTCAATGCTTGAGTCAGATCCCATATTGAATGCTTAACTCTCTTAAAGCGTCATTTTATTGCAAGCTATGATTTATATTTCTCACGCACTCCGGTCTGCAGACAGCAAAAGGAAAAGTGATGAACCGTTTAATTAATATCATTCAGCATTATGACTGGGGCAGTAAAACCGCCCTGACAGAACTCTATGGTATTGAAAATTCAGCCGGTCAGCCGATGGCCGAATTATGGATGGGTGCCCACCCTGATGCCAGTTCGTCAATAATCACCGCGGGCCGGCAAATCAGCCTGGCCGATGTTATCCGTGATTATCCGCAGCAAATGCTCGGGGCAGAGGTTGCGCGGCGTTTTTCGGGGCTGCCGTTTCTGTTTAAGGTACTCTGTGCCGCCAGTCCGCTGTCCATCCAGGTGCATCCCCATAAAGCGGCGGCAGAGCAGGGCTTTGCCCGTGAGCAACAGGCCGGCATTCCCCATGACTCACCGTTACGTAATTACAAAGACCCTAACCATAAACCGGAATTACTCTATGCCCTGACGCCTTTTCGGGCGATAAACGGCTTCCGCTCGCCCCGGCAGATTGCCGGATTACTGACCCCGCTGGCTGGTATGGATCCGCTGATTGCCGCCTTTGTCGCCCGGCCGGGGACAGAGGCGCTGAAAGCGCTGTTTGCCGGTCTGCTGGGGATGCAGGGACAGGATGCTGCCAGGGCGGTACGTCGCTTATCAGAAGTGAGTGCTCACTTGCCCGGTGAGGCATGGCAGGCAGTGCGCGAACTGCAGCAGTATTATCCGCAGGATATGGGACTGTTTATGCCATTGTTATTGAATGTGGTGCAGCTGCAGCCCGGAGAGGCGATGTTTCTGTATGCGGGCACGCCCCATGCCTATCTTTCCGGCTGCGGGCTGGAAGTGATGGCCAATTCTGACAATGTACTGCGGGCCGGACTGACACATAAACATATGGATATTACTGAGTTACTGGCGAATGTTGATTTCACTGTCAGTCACCCGGAACAGCTGCGTGTCACTCCGGTTGTTTCGCAGGATGAATTTAGTTTTCCGGTACCGGTCAGTGACTTCAGTTTCGCGGTGCATCAGTTGCAGGCCTTGCCCTGCGCCTTGTCATGGGGCGGACCGCTGATTGTATTCTGCCTGCAGGGCGAGGCCCTGTGTCAGTGCGCCGGGCAGCAGCTGAGCCTTCACGCCGGACAGTCAGCCTTTATTGGCGCCAGCGAACGGCCCTTGCTGGTCAGCGGCGACGGACGTCTGGCCGGGGCGTATTGTGAAATTTATTAATTATTTACTTTACCGGCAGCGCACAGTTTTTTCCCTGTGCTATATTTTTATCAATACCGGTTACCCGGAGAATGAAAAATTTAAATTTATTTAAATCAAAGTTATAAAAAAATGATCTGCCGCATTGTCAGCAGCTGAGTGCTCTGCCGGGCAGTATGATTTTAATTAACCTGTGTGAAATAATATATTCACCTGAGGCTAATATATTATTTTAAATAATAATTATTCATCTCCGTGATGCGCCGGTCGCCTCGTTTTACTGAGTCCCGTCACATATTTTATTTTTTTTAGGGAATAAAATAACTCTGTTTCCGAATACACTTTCCTGATATTTGCGTGTTTTTATCCTGACCATTGCAGATGCAGGACCTTTGAGAAAGATGTAGTTGATACGGGAGGTAGCAAGTGACTATTGCTATTGTCATTGGTACTCACGGTTGGGCGGCAGAACAATTGCTGAAAACCGCAGAAATGTTGTTAGGTGAGCAGGATAATGTCGGCTGGATTGACTTTGTCCCTGGTGAGAATGCTGACACCTTAATCGAAAAATATACCGCGAGGTTAGCAGCACTGGAGACCAGCCAGGGCGTGTTATTTTTGGTGGATACCTGGGGCGGCAGTCCGTTTAATGCGGCCAGCCGGATGGTAACAGAGAAAGAAAACTATGAGGTGATTGCCGGAGTCAATGTGCCGATGCTGGTGGAAACCTTTATGGCACGGGACGATAACCCGGCATTTAATGAACTTGTGGCGATCGCGCTGGAAACCGGACGTGAAGGGGTCAGGGCACTGAAATTTCAGCCAGAAACGGCCACCCCCGCCGTTGCCCCTGCCAGCCCTCAGCCGGTGAAAACCGCCACCGCACCGGCCCCGCAAAAGCCGATGAGTGACAGTGATTATATGGTGATTGGTCTGGCTCGTATCGATGACCGTCTGATCCACGGACAGGTGGCGACCCGCTGGACCAAAGAAACCAATGTGTCGCGCATTATTGTGGTCAGTGACGAGGTGGCCGCCGATCAGGTGCGCAAAACACTGCTGACCCAGGTGGCCCCGCCGGGAGTTACGGCCCATGTGGTGGACGTCGCCAAAATGCTGCGGGTTTATAACAATCCTAAATATGCCGGCCAGCGGGTTATGCTGCTGTTTACCAATCCCACGGATGTCGAACGTCTGGCCGCAGGCGGGGTGAAATTTACCAGTATTAATATCGGGGGGATGGCGTTCCGCCAGGGGAAAACCCAGGTCACCAATGCGGTGTCGGTCGATGCGCAGGATATCGGGGCCTTTAAAAAGCTCAATAGTCGCGGGATTGAGCTGGAAGTGCGTAAGGTCTCTTCCGATCAGAAAGTAAAAATGATGGATCTTATCGGCAAACTGGGCCAGTGATTGCCCGGCAGTCTGTCGTCTTATCAGTTTAACCTCACAGGAGAAGTACAATGGAGATAACCACACTTCAGATTGTACTGATATTCATCGTTGCCTGTATTGCCGGTATGGAATCAATACTGGATGAGTTTCAGTTTCACCGGCCACTGGTGGCCTGTACCTTAGTCGGTCTGGTGCTCGGCGATATGAAAACCGGCATTATTATCGGCGGTACTCTGGAAATGATTGCCCTTGGCTGGATGAATATCGGGGCGGCGGTTGCCCCCGATGCGGCACTGGCATCGATTATTTCGACCATTCTGGTGATTGCCGGTCACCAGGGGATCGGGGCCGGTATTGCGCTGGCGATCCCGCTGGCGGCGGCCGGTCAGGTATTAACCATTATCGTGCGTACTATTACCGTTGGTTTCCAGCATGCGGCCGATAAAGCGGCCAATAACGGCAATCTGAGCGCATTATCCTGGATCCATGTGTCGGCGTTACTGCTGCAGGCCATGCGTATCGCTATCCCGGCACTGATTGTCGCGGTATCCGTCGGCACCAGTGAAGTGCAGTCGATGCTGAATGCGATTCCGGAAGTGGTGACCAATGGCCTGAACATTGCCGGTGGCATGATTGTGGTTGTCGGTTACGCGATGGTGATCAATATGATGCGTGCCGGCTATCTGATGCCTTTCTTTTATCTCGGATTCGTGACGGCTGCCTTTACCAACTTCAACCTGGTGGCGCTGGGCGTTATCGGCGCAGTCATGGCGGTACTCTATATCCAGCTGAGCCCCAAATATAACCGTTCTGCGGCCCCGGTGGCGGCATCGGGTAATAACGATCTTGATAACGAATTAGATTAAGAGGTGAGAGAAATGGTTGATACAACCCGTCCGACAGAGAAAAAGCTCACCCCCGGTGATATCCGTGGCGTCTTTATTCGTTCGAACCTGTTTCAGGGGTCGTGGAACTTTGAACGTATGCAGGCGCTGGGGTTCTGCTTTTCGATGATACCGGCGATACGCCGCCTGTATCCGGAAAATAACGATGACCGCCGTCAGGCAATCCGGCGTCATCTGGAGTTTTTTAATACCCATCCGTATATGGCGGCCCCGGTACTGGGGGTAACCCTGGCGATGGAGGAGCAGCGTGCCAATGGTGCCGCGATTGATGATGCGGCAATTAACGGCATTAAAGTGGGCCTGATGGGGCCGCTGGCCGGGGTAGGTGACCCGATTTACTGGGGAACGGTCCGTCCGGTATTTGCGGCTCTGGGCGCAGGGATTGCCATGAGCGGCAGCCTGCTCGGTCCTTTGCTGTTCTTTGTGTTGTTTAATGCCGTCCGTCTGCTGACTCTGTACTATGGTATTTCTTACGGATACCGCAAAGGGGTCGATATCGTAAAAGATATGGGCGGTGGCTTTCTGCAAAAACTGACCGAAGGAGCATCGATTCTCGGGTTATTTGTGATGGGGGCGCTGGTGAATAAGTGGACCCATGTCAATATACCGCTGGTGGTGTCGACGGTGGTCGACCCGAACGGGGCTGAGCAGGTCACCACGGTACAGACCATTCTCGACCAGTTAATGCCGGGGCTGGTGCCTTTGCTGCTGACGTTTGGCTGTATGTGGCTGTTGCGCAAAAAAGTGAATGCGCTGTGGATCATTATCGGCTTCTTCGTTATCGGTATTGCCGGTTATGCGGCCGGCCTGCTGGGAATGTAATCGCAGACAGGGCGGGGGCGATGGCTGCCCCCGCCGTTGAGGAGTGAGAAATGTCACTGACCGACAGCGTACTGGTGTTATTGAGTGTCTGCCTGCTGGGCTGGCTGCTATTTGATCAGATCATCACCGGCTGGCTGAAAGGGCCGACCCTGCTGAAAGTGAGTCTGCTGCGCAGTAAGCGGATTGACGGGGCTATTTTTATCGGGCTGCTGGCGATTCTGCTGTACAACAATATCAATTCTGCGGGTGAGCCCCTGACCGGCTGGCTGTTATCCGTATTGCTGGTGGCCGGGGTGTATCTGGTGTGGCTGCGGCGTCCGGCACTGTTACTTAAGCCTCAGGGGTTCTGGTTGTGCTCGCTGTTTATCCCTTATCGCGCCATTCATAATATCCGTCTGTCAGAAGACGGGGTGCTGGTTATTCGTCTGGCATCACGTAATCTGCTGATCCGCGTACGTAATATTGATGATCTTGAACATATTTACCGCACCATGATTGCCACCAGCGACTAAGCGGTGCTACTTTAGCCATTCTTTTCCCCGCGGCGGATACCTCCCAATTCCTAAAAGCAGAAAAAATCTCATTATTTGTTTGGTGGTTGCCGCTGCGGACGGCACAATAGCTGTCATTATTCCGCTCTGCCTGAGCTACGCAGAGTATGGCAGTTTTACGCTTACTCAATGGATGTATGGACTATGAAAATTGCTATTGCCGGTACCGGTTACGTCGGGCTTTCGAATGGTATTTTGCTGGCACAACATAATGAAGTGGTGGCGTTAGATATTGACCAGAGCAAGGTCGATAAATTAAACCAGAAAATCTCACCTATCGTTGATAAAGAGATCGAACTTTATCTGGCGACCAGACAGCTTAACTTCACAGCCACCACAGATAAGACCCTTGCTTACCAGGGCGCTGATTTTGTGATTGTCGCGACCCCGACCGATTACGATCCGGTAAACAACTACTTTAATACCAAAAGTGTTGAGTCGGTGATCAGTGATGTGCTGGCGATTAATCCGCAGGCGACGATTGTGATTAAATCGACCATTCCGGTCGGCTTTACCCGTGCCCTGAAACAGCGTCTGGGGGTGGATAATATCATTTTCTCTCCGGAGTTCCTGCGTGAAGGCCGTGCACTGTATGACAATCTGTACCCGTCACGGATTGTGGTCGGCAGCCAGACCGAAGCCGGTAAAACCTTTGCTGCCTTGCTGGTTGCCGGTGCCGAGAAGCAGGATATTGAAGTACTGTTTACGGACGATACAGAAGCAGAAGCGATTAAACTGTTTGCCAACACTTATCTGGCCCTGCGTATTGCGTATTTTAACGAGCTGGACAGCTATGCTGAGCATCACGGTTTAAACAGCCGTCAGATTATTGAAGGTATTGGCCTGGATCCGCGTATCGGCAGCCATTATAACAACCCGTCTTTTGGTTATGGGGGATACTGCCTGCCAAAAGATACCAAACAGTTACTGGCTAACTATCACAATGTGCCGAACAACATTATCAGCGCGATTGTTGATGCCAACCGTACCCGTAAAGATTTTATCGCCGACAGTATTTTAAAACGTCACCCGAAAAAGGTCGGTATTTACCGGCTGGTGATGAAAGCCGGTTCCGATAACTTCCGTGCCTCGGCGGTACAGGGCATTATGAAACGCCTGAAGTCTAAAGGTGTGGAAGTGATGGTTTATGAACCGGTACTCGACGAACCGCTGTTCTTTAACTCGCAGGTGACCCACGACGTTAACGAACTGAAACAGCAGTGTGATGTGATTGTCGCCAACCGGCTGGTTGATGAGCTGAAAGATGTCAGCGATAAGGTCTATACCCGCGATTTATTTGGCAGTGATTAATCAGTAGCCATATTCATCCGTAGCCATAAAGAAAGCCCCGCAGCCACTGGTTGCGGGGCTTTACTTTGACTCCCTCAATTACGCCGCAGTTGCCCGTCTGTCTGCCTGCCAGCATCCTTGCTGGTCTGGTGTCATCCGGTTGAAGGCGCTGACTGCTGGTTTAACGTCACAACTGAAAGTGTGTTCAGGTGTTATGACTGTTAACTTCTTACTGCTTACTGCTTACTGCTTACTGCTTACTGCTTACTGCTTACTGCTTATTCTGCTGCTTTACTTAGTCTTCAGCGGTGGCCGTATCTCCCACTGCCACCGTCACCACAATCTCAGCCCTGATGTTGTCTGCGATCCGCCAGCAGCTGATCAACACACCGGGTATCGTCCGCCTGGGTGGCTTCGATACGGGCAATATCATCACTGAACAGGGGCAGATATTTTTTATGGGCATAGAGTAACTGGTCGAGCAGTTGTCTGGCGTTATCACCGGCCCGGATCAGCGGGTTGATGGTAAAGGCATGCAGTGCCGCGCCATAGTCGCCACTGACCGCGGCCTCAATCACGGTCTGTTCCATGGCTTTCATCACCTGCAACATACCGCGTGCCGCAGGCGGGAACGTACCCCAGTTGAGGGGTTCAGCCCCGTGGGAAGTAATAACAGAGGACACCTCAGCAATACTGTCATAGGGCAGGTCGCTGAGTGCACCATTGTTACGGGTACTGACCACCATCATTTTACGGCTGTCATTATAAATTGATTCAATCAGGTCACAGGCGGCATCGCTGTAGTGAGCGCCGCCACGATCTGCCAGCTCGGCCGGTTTCTGTTTCAGGTTCGGATCTTTATACAGTTCAAATAACCGCTGCTCGGTGGCTTTCACCACTTCGGCACGGGTGGCATAACCGGCAAAATCCTCTACCGCGTGTTCCAGCATCTGCTGTTCCAGATAATAGTAACGGTGGTAGCCGCAGGGCAGCAGACCGAGGTGACGGACCTGCTCAATATTAAACGGGATCTGATGAATATTACGCAGCCCTTCATTCAGCTGCTGACCACCGTAGATGGCCTCCAGCAGACCGGCAGTATGTTCGGTGCCTTGCTTGTCCCATACCCGGTGCCAGTGGAAGTGGTTTAACCCGGCAAATTTAAAAAACAGAGCGTCTTCCGGCTGATTAAGCAGGCTGGTGGCCTGTTCAATATGGCTGAACGGGACATTACACAGGCCGATGGTTTTTTCCCACTGGCCGTAACGGATAGCCGCCTCGGTGACCATTCCGGCCGGATTGGTAAAGTTAACCAGCCAGGCATTGGGGCACTGCTGACGCATATCTTTAATAATATCGAGGATCACCGGAATGGTACGCAGGGCTTTCATGATGCCCCCGGCACCGTTAGTTTCCTGGCCCAGGTAACCATGGGCTAAGGGGATACATTCATCCTTTAGCCTGGCATCCAGCAGCCCGACGCGGAACTGGGTGGTGACAAAGTCTGCATCTTTCAGGGCCGCTTTACGGTCCAGCGTCAGCCGGACCTGCCACGGCAGCCCGGCAGCCTCAATCATCCGGCGGGCCATATTACCGACAATCTCCAGCTTCTCTTGTCCTGCTTCAATATCGACCAGCCAGATCTCTTTCACCGGCAGTTTATCTTTACGCAGAATCAGTCCTTCAATCAGTTCCGGGGTATAACTGGAACCGCCGCCGATAGTCACTATTTTCATTAGGCATCCTTTCTCTGTGAGTTGAGTGAATAAAACTTCTGGTATAACGCGACGATCTCTTCGGCCATTTCACGGCATAACATGGCATTCATAATATGGTCCTGGGCGTGCACCATAATCAGGCTGACCGGCACCCTGCCGGCACCTTCGTCCTCGCCGATCAGCCGGGTCTGCATATTGTGACACTGACTGGCCGCCGCGCCGGACTGTTGCAGAAAATCTTCTGCTTGCTGCCACTGGCTGTTGCGGGCTGCGCGTATGGCTTCCATGGCACAGGATTTCGATTCTCCGGCGCACAGGATCAGGTTAATAATGGTCTCTTCATCTATTTCCATATCAGTTCTTTCCATATCATTCTCCGCTGACGGTTTCTGCCGCCAGTAAACTGCGCTCATAAAGCTTATAGAACGGGTAGTAGATCAGGGCTGAACTTAAGGTCAGCAGCACCACCAGTAAGGCGGCGTTAATATCCCAGCCGGTTGCCCAGGCTGCGCCTATCGGGCCGGGAGAGGTCCAGGGGGCGAGGGAAATGATATGGGCCACCAGTCCGTACTTAATGGCAAACCAGGCAATAATGGCGTTAACCATTGGCGTGAGGGTAAAAGGGATAAAAAACAGGGTGTTCATCACGATAGGTGAGCCAAAAATCACCGGCTCGTTAATATTAAACAGCGACGGGACCAGCGATATTTTACCGATAGCCCGCAGATGGGCTGATTTGCTGCGCAGATAGAGCAGCACCAGCCCGATAGTCGCCCCGGAACCACCGAGGGTGACAAAAAACGACCAGAAAGGTTCGACAAAAATATTCTCTGCCGCCTGACCGCCGGCAATATTCATCTGATTCAGGCCAAGGTTCGTCAGCCAGAATGCCTGTAAAAAGCCGCCGACAATATTGGCGCCATGGATCCCGGCAAACCATAGGATATGACAGATCAGTACCGCAATAATGACCGCCGGCAGTGAGTCAGAGGCGGATAACAGCGGGCTGAACAGGTCCATAATCGCCTGAGGGATCAGCATGCCGCTCAGGGATTGCACCGCGAGGCTGATCGGGAATAACAGCAGCAGTATCAGAGATAACGGAATCAGCTGGTTAAAGGATTTACGGATATTATCCGGCACCTGCTCCGGCAGCCGGATACCGATATTATGTTTATGCAGCCAGTAAGATATTTCTGTCACACTGACCGCGACAATAATCGCGGTAAAGATACCGGAACCGCCGAGATAGCTGGCAGACATCACACCGTCGGTCAGGGGGCTGCAGACCAGCAAAAAAGCCACCAGTGACAGTAATGCGGTGTTCAGGGCTTCCATCCGGTAATGGCGGGCCAGTGCATAACCAATCGCCGGGCATATATAGACGGACATTATCCCCATAGTCATATTATAGGGCGTCAGCAGCTGTTGCTTATATTCTGCGGCAATATATAGCCAGCCACGGGCAATAAAAAAGTTATTCTGTTCAGAGAATGGCGGGTAGGCAAATATAAGCACAAAGGATCCGATAATCATAAATGGCATCACGGAAATAAAACCATCACGGATAGCCATGATATGTCTCTGGGCCGATATTTTTGCCGCCAGCGGCAGCATTACTTTTTCCAGCGCAGAAAAAATGCGATTAATATCCATATGTCCCCCGGCTGAATTACATGGCTAATGCTGATTGCAGAACTTTATCACCGCGCATCATTCCATAGTCCATTGCATCAATCACCGAGACGGGAATATTAAGAGGTGCCAGTTTTTCCTGAACTTCCGACAGTTTATATTTTACCTGTGGCCCGAGCAGGCAACAGTCAGTCTGTTGAAGGTTATCATCTAATTCATTGATACTGATGGCTTTGATATAAACATCGATCTGATTTTCACGGGCATACTTTTGCATGCGGGTGACCAGCATACTGGTCGACATTCCGGCGGCACAACACAGCAGTATATTTTTCATAAACCATCCCTGAGTCAATGGACATTCATCCTGAATAAACAGTCACCGTTGCTGTTTATACACGCGCCGGTAATTCTATATTGTGCGTATAATCACACGCGGAGAAATATTTTATTTTCTTATGTCTGGTGATGATATTTATCCGGGGACTGTAATTGATTTATTTAACCTGTCTGAATTACATACTGTGTTATTAATTTCGGTTGATTTCTGACATTTTATTTTTATTACTCTGTTCTTTTTAAGACAGTAATAGTGCGGATAACCGGCAGACGGATATGTGCCGGTCACCGCAGTTAACAGGCCTGTAAAGCCGCTGGCAGGGGCACACAACCGCAGCAGGCAGGGCAGACTTTTGCACTCGCTGCAATAATGCTTTGCCGTAACCGCTATTTGATCTGTGGTACGGCTGTGCTTAACTGATCTGTATCACATTTTAGTGTTATCTGACGGTTCCCCGGGCTTGTCTGCTGCCACACGGGGAATTTCTATCATTATCACAGGAGTATGTATGCCCGTTGCGTTACTGGCTCTGGCGCTGAGTGCGTTTGCTATCGGAACCACCGAGTTTGTTATTATGGGATTACTGCCCGGGGTGGCAGAAAACCTGCATGTGTCGATCCCTTCGGCCGGGTGGCTGATCAGTGGTTATGCGCTGGGGGTGGCAATAGGTGCGCCGGTAATGGCATTACTGACCGCCCGGTTACCACGTAAGCGAACCCTGTTGCTGCTGATGCTGATTTTTATTGCCGGTAATCTGCTGTGTGCCACCGCTTCTGACTATCACCTGCTGATGGTAGCGCGTATTGTGACCGCCCTGTGTCACGGCGCATTTTTCGGTATCGGGGCGGTGGTGGCTGCCAGCCTGGTCGCTCCGGGCCGGCAGGCATCGGCTGTGGCCTTAATGTTTACCGGGCTGACGCTGGCCAATGTGCTGGGGGTGCCGCTCGGGACCTGGTTTGGGCAGTTATATGGCTGGCGTTCCACTTTCTGGGCGGTCAGCGGCATCGGGGTGCTGGCGTTTATCGGGCTGATCCTCAGTCTGCCGGTCAACCGTGACGAAAAACCGGTCAATCTGGTGAGTGAGATTGCAGCCCTGAACAACGGCAGGCTGTGGTTATCATTACTGATGACGGTCTGTTTTGCCGCGGCGATGTTTGCTCTGTTCAGCTATATTGCCCCGTTACTGTTACAGGTGACCGGGCTCAGCGAAAGCGGGCTCAGCTGGACCCTGTTTCTGGTCGGTGCGGGGCTGACCCTGGGGAATATTTTCGGCGGCTGGCTGGCCGATCGTAAACTGTCTTTCAGTTTACTGCTGAGTTTTACCCTGATGGCACTGTTTTCGCTGCTGTTCCGCTGGACCAGTGGCGGATTCTGGCTGGCAGAGATCACCCTGTTTATCTGGGCGTTAGCCACTTTTTCGACCGTACCGGCCCTGCAAATTAACGTGGTACGTCACGGGAAGGAAGCACCGCACCTGGTATCGACCCTGAATATTTCGGCCTTTAATCTCGGTAACGCTATCGGTGCCTGGCTGGGCGGGGTAGTGATCAGTCAGGGGGCTGGCCTGACCTCAGTGCCGGTTGTGGCCGCGGTGCTGGCCGTCGCCGGTCTGCTGACCGCCGTGATCACTTTTCGTGGAGCGGCCGATAACAGCCCGCGTGAACTGCGTCAGTAAGCTGGCGCGGGCGGTTGCAGTTGCTGTTCAATCTGCCGGGTAAATATCCCCGCCTGTTGTTGTAAATGACGGACAAAACTGCCGGTCAGGGCAGAGGCTGGCCGGTGCAGCGGCCGGATCAGACTGACGGTAAAAGGCACGCTGATACTGAACCGTCGCATCACCACGCCGTGACCGGTGTAATCCAGTGCCGTCAGAGGATTAATAATCGACACACCAATAGCGGCTTTTACCATGGCACAGACCGAAGCCGCACTGTGGGTTTCCATCCGCAGCATGCGGCTGACCCCTTGTTCACGAAACAGGCTGTCCAGTAACTGACGGTAACTGTCATCTTTTGACAGGCTGATAAACGGCAGCCCGGCAAAATCCTGCGGGGTCAGCTGACTGCGTGCCGCCAGCGGGTGCTGTTCCGGCAGCACACAGACCTCGTCCACTGTCAGCAAGGGCAGCAGCTCGGTCCCGGCCGGACGCTGGCGGGTTTCCGTCAGCCCGAGGTCGTAACGCTGCGCCGACAGCCACTCTTCCAGTAACGGCGATTCACGGGGAATAATATTCATACTGACTGTCGGGTAACGTTCCAGAAACGGCTGACACAGGGCGGGCAGCAGTGACTGGGAAAAAGCCGGCAGGCAGGCGACTGAGAGTTCGGCCTGATGAAAGTCACCCAGCCCTTCGGCCGTTTCCCGTATTCTTTCCATGCCGTACCAGCTGCGTTCCACCTCTTCAAATAACCTGAGTGCCTGCACCGTCGGCTGCAGACGGCCGCCGATACGGCTGAACAGGCTGACCGCCAGCTGTTGTTCAAAGCGAGCCAGTTCGCGGCTCAGTGTGGGCTGAGAGGTATGCAGAAATTCAGCGGCCCGGGTCAGGTTATCGCGGGTCATGATGGCGTGGAAAATTTCAATCTGCCGCCAGGTTATTTTTTGCATCAGTGTATCTGTCCGTACCCGTGTACCTGCTGGCAGAGCGGGGAGAGTGAGTGGCGGTGGCTGAGAGCGTAGCGGGCGCGGCAGCCGACGCAACTATCCATATCAAAAATGAATAGATAACAGATGAAATGATATTTTTCAATATGCATGGTCTGTGGCTTACTGTCTGTATCAGCACAGGAGAAGCGAACTTATGCCACGCCCGTTAACCACCACCGATACCGCCCTTAACCGGGATAATTTATTACCACTGGCACAACACTACCAGGGGCCGTTCTGGGCCTACGACGGCGATGTGATCCGCCGCCAGATTGCACGGCTTACGGATTTTGACGTGATCCGTTTTGCCCAGAAAGCCTGCTCGAATATTCATATTCTGCGGCTGATGCGTGCTGCCGGGGTAAAAGTTGACTCAGTTTCTCTCGGGGAAATCGAACGGGCGTTAGTGGCCGGTTATCCGGCCGGCGGTGACGATATTGTGTTTACAGCCGATGTGCTGGATAACGCCGTATTGCAGCGGGTGGCAGAACTGAAGATTCCGGTCAATGCCGGTTCTGTGGATATGCTGCATCAGTTGGCGGCGGTGTCTGCCGGTCATCCGGTCTGGCTGCGGATTAACCCCGGCTTTGGTCATGGCCACAGTCAGAAAACCAATACCGGTGGCGAGAACAGTAAACACGGTATCTGGTATCAGCAGCTGGATGCGGCATTACAGGTGGTACAGGATAAGGGGCTGACGCTGGCCGGTTTGCATATGCATATCGGTTCCGGTGTCGATTACCAGCACCTGCAGCAGGTGTGTGATGCCATGGTTAGCCAGGTGATCAGCAGCGGCGCGGATGTACCGGCCATTTCTGCCGGCGGTGGTCTGTCGGTGCCTTACCATTATGCAGAGGATGAGATAGACCCGGCCCACTATTTCAGCCTGTGGGACGGAGCCCGTCAGCGGATTGCCGCACATCTCGGCCATCCGGTGACTCT
Source organism: Tatumella sp. JGM130 (assembly GCF_018257525.1). Taxonomy (NCBI): domain Bacteria; kingdom Pseudomonadati; phylum Pseudomonadota; class Gammaproteobacteria; order Enterobacterales; family Erwiniaceae; genus Tatumella; species Tatumella sp. JGM130. The sequence continues at coordinate 26,408 of NZ_JAERJS010000008.1, forward strand.
GGAAATTGAACCCGGCCGTTTTCTGGTCGCCCAGTCAGGCGTGATGGTCAGCCAGGTGCGGGCCGTGAAACAGATGGGTAGCCGCCATTTTGTGCTGGTGGACGCCGGATTCAGTGACCTGATGCGTCCGGCGATGTACGGCAGCTACCATGAAATTTCCCTGATGCCTGCCGACGGCAGCCCGCCGGATACCACCCGGTTGTGTGAGTCGGTTGTCGCCGGTCCCCTGTGTGAATCGGGTGATGTCTTTACCCAGTTGGAAGGGGGGATGGTTGAACCGCGTTGGTTACCGGCGGCGAAGGTCGGCGATTATCTGGTATTTCATGATACCGGTGCTTACGGGGCTTCGATGTCCTCGAACTACAATAGCCGGCCGCTGATCCCGGAAGTGTTATTTAGCGGCGGGAAAGTGCGTGAAATCCGCCGGGCTCAGACCATCGGTGAATTACTGGCGCTGGAATCCGATGTCGCGGGCGAATAATCGTCGGCCGGGTCTTTAGCCCGGCGCGTCGTTACAGCTGGCCACCGAGTGACGGATCACCAGTGTCGGGTGGAACAGATGGGTGGTTTGCGGGGCTGGCTGCTGTTTTGATAATGCCAGTGCCAGCGAGGCAGCCTGCCGGGCCATGGTCACCACCGGATAACGGATGGTGGTCAGGCGCGGCCGCACATAGCGCGAAACCAGCACATCATCAAAGCCGATCAGCGACATCTGTCGCGGAACCTGAATACCGTTATCATTGAGGGCGGCCAGCGCCCCGGCCGCCATCGAGTCGTTATAACAGGCGACGGCGGTAAAGGCTTTCCCCTCCGCCAGCAAATGGATCATCGCCTGCTCACCGCCGGTTTCATCCGGGTCACCGTAAGCAATCAGCTGCGGGTTTAGCGGAATCTGATGTTCGCTGAGCGCCCGGTAGTAGCCCTCCAGCCGGTCACTGGCATCGGAAATCGCATGGTCGGAACAGATAAACGCGATATTCTCATGGCCCTGCTGAATTAAATGGCGGGTTGCCAGCCAGCCACCGTAGTTATCATCCAGCGCCACACAGCGCTGCTCAAAGCCCGGCAGAATCCGGTTAATCAGTACGATACCGGGGATATGGCGCATCAGTTCTGAAAGTTCATCATCGGGAATTTTTTTGACATGCAGCACCAGGGCTTCGCACTGATGACGGATCAGCTGTTCGATGGCCAGCCGCTCCTGGTGCTCGTCATGATAGCCATTACCGATCAACAGAAAGTTATTGGTCTGGCTGGCGACCTCATCGACGGCCTTTACCATCGCGCCAAAAAACGGGTCGGAGACATCGGCGACGATCAGGCCGAGGGTGGCGGCGGTTTGTTGTGCCAGTGCGCGGGCATTGGCATTGGGCTGGTAATGCAGTTGCTGCATCGCGTCCTGCACGGCCTGACGTGAAGCGTCACTGGCTTTTGGCGAGTGGTTGAGCACCCGGGAGACAGTGGCGACTGATACACCGGCCAGTCTGGCAACATCCTTTATGGTAGCCATTGGTTTTTTTTCCGGTAAAGCGTTTACACATCGGGCCAGTGTTACGGAAAAGCGCATCCACTGCAAGGGAATAAGACGCAGCAGGGCCGCTGGCGGAGGCTGTCTGCGGCCGGTATTACCGGGCAGACCCCGGGGCAGGGTACGGACGGCCGGCAGCGGCAGGATTATGTATTTAAAGCGTTAATCTCTAAATAGCTGCTTACATTTTGCGGACAACTGTTGCGTTTATGTTGTGGAGCCGCGCAGCCATTAACGGGTAGATTAACAGTCCCAGAGGTATTGATGGGTGAACATCAAACATATTTGATTACACCAGCCTGCGCTGACGCGCAGGTTTTTTTTTGCCCGCGGTTTCTCATTTCTTCCCGTAGCCTGATATGCTGTCAATGTTTACTCTGCTTAACGATTACCAACTGATACACACTTTCGCTGTGATCCTGCGGGTAAATTGATTATAAGACAGGGTTAATACGCCTTAATTGTTTATAATTCAGCGGAATGTTATGCCCCGGACCAAGAAGACGCTGGGAAAAGACCAGAAAAAAGCAACATTTAACCCTTTTCGATTTCGCCTGGTGTGCCTCGGTGTGGTCGCTTGCCTGGTCTTCCTGATTATGCGGGTCGGTGATCTGCAGTTGCTGGATCGCCCGATGCTGGAAAAAGAAGCCGACCAGCGCTCCCTGCGTGAAGTGGTTTTGCCGACTAACCGCGGCACCTTGCTGGATCGTAATGGCGATACTCTCGCCCTGAGTGTTCCCTCCCGCGACATTATCGCTGACCCCCTGAAAGTGCTGGAAGCTAATCCGGATTTTTATGACGCTAAGTGGACGTATCTGGCGTCGGCACTGAACTTACGTCCGGCAGAGCTGGCTGCGGCGATCACCGCCAGCCCGAAAAAACGTTTTCTCTACCTCGGCAGAAAAATTGAACTGGGGATTGCCAAAGATATCTCCGGACTGCATCTGGCCGGGATTTCCAGTGTCTATGATGACAGCCGTTTTTACCCGATGAGTGATGCGGCAGCGCCGCTGATCGGTATTGTCGGGGCAGATAACAGCGGCCTGAATGGAATAGAGCGCAGTTTTGATAAAATTCTGCAGGGCGAGCCCGGCAAAGAGAAGTACCGCCAGGATCGTCACGGCAATATTATCTCGATGATCAGTTACCAGCCACCGACCCAGCCGCCGACGGTACAACTGAGTATTGATAAATATATCCAGTACACCATGTACAGCAAACTGCGCGACGGGGTACTGCTTAACCAGGCCGATTCCGGGGCCGCAGTAATGGTACGGGTGGATACGGGAGAAATCCTCGGTATGGCATCTTACCCGTCCTATAACCCGAATAATTATGACGATGCAACGCCGGTTCAGATGCGTAACGTGGCGATTAACGATAGCTTTGAACCCGGCTCTACGGTTAAACCGCTGGTTGTGATGGAAGGTTTGCAGCGTCATCTGGTGCGGCCTGATTCGGTACTGGATACCACGCCATATACGGTTAACGGGCATCTGATCCGCGATGTCGGCCACTGGCCGCGTCTGACCATGACCGGTATTTTGCAGAAATCGAGTGATATCGGGGTCTCCCATATAGCTCTGGCAATGCCGGCGGATGTGTTAGTCAATACTTACCGCTCTTTCGGGCTGGGACGTCCCACCGACTTAGGCCTGACCGGAGAGAGTACCGGTTACTTCCCGCTGCACCGCCAGCGCTGGGCTGATATCGAACGGGCGACTTTTTCGTTCGGCTATGGGCTGCGTGTCACGCCGTTGCAGATTGCCCGCGAATACGCCACCCTCGGGTCATTTGGTGTCTACCGTCCGTTGTCGATAACCAAAGTAACGCCTCCGGTGCAGGGCACGCGGGTGGCTGACGATGATGTGGTGCGCAGTGTGGTGCATATGATGGAAAGTGATGCACTGCCCGGCGGCTCCGGGGTACGCGCAGCGGTGCCCGGCTATCGTCTGGCAATTAAAACCGGTACTGCAGAAAAAATGGGCAGTAACGGTAAATATGATGGCGGTTATATTAACTACACCGCAGGGGTCGCCCCGGCCAGCCATCCGGTGGTGGCACTGGTGATTATGATTAACCACCCGACGGCGGGGGCACACTTCGGTGGCTCAGTGGCCGCGCCGGTATTTGGTAATATTATCGGCCCGGTACTTAAGTATCTGAATGTACCGCCGGATGCCCTGTACAGCACCAATACGGATATTGCTTCCGCGCCCGCGCCTGTTACCGCACACTGAGTACAGGCTTTATCACCGGCCACCACATCTGCGGTGTGGCGGCCGGACGGTCGGCACTGACAGTCTGTTTTTTCTGATATTTATTGTCCGTATCCGCACCGTTTTCTGCCCTCTGCCAGCCTGAGTAACAGGGTAGGTAACCTGTTGTCCTTACAAGGTTTAACCAAAACCTTACGTTTTGCCGGTGGAAAAACAGCACAGTAATTGTCAATAATACACCGGTTAATATGTTCACTTTACTGCACAAATATGGCTTCTGTCTGCTGTGTCCTCTTTCTCTGATAATCACGAAATCTGATGACAAATAACATAAGTAAACCGGTTCGACATCACTGGCTGAGATGGCTGTTATTACTGCTGTTGTGTGTGGTTATCGGCGGCGTGGTCTGGCGGGTCTGGTTTTCCGCGGGCGGCGGCGCAGGGCCGGGCGGGCACGGTTTTGGCGGACCCACCCTGGTCAATGCCGGCCAGGCCGGTGAAGCGGATGTCCCCGTCTACCTGAGTGCACCCGGTACGGTTATCCCTAATGCCAGCGTTACTGTGACCAGCCGCGTGGAAGGCCAGCTGGATAAGGTGTTTTTTACCGAAGGGCAGCGGGTTAGCGCCGGACAGCTGCTGGCACAAATTGATGACCGTGGTTACCGCGCCACTTTGGCCCAGTATCAGGGGGCACTGGCGCAGAATCAGGCTTTGCTGACCAATGCCCGTTTAACCCTTGCCCGTTACCGGAAGCTGTTCGCTGAGGATTCATTATCCCGCCAGGATCTGGAAAGCCAGCAGGCGACTGTCGGCCAGTACAGTGGTGCAGTGCAGGAAGATCAGGCACAGATTGACAGTGCGAAAGTGAATATCGGGTATGCCAGAATCACCGCCCCGGTCAGCGGCCGGGTCGGTCTGCGGCTGGTTGACCCGGGGAATATGATCCAGAGCGCCTCGACCACCGGCATAGTAACCATTACCCAGATGCAGCCCGCGGCGGTAACTTTCAGTGTGCCCCAGAGCAATATTCCGCGGCTGGTGGAAAAGCTGCATCATGACCAGCCGTTACCGGCGACAGCGTTTGACCAGAACGATACCACTCCGCTGGCACAGGGGGAGGTGCGGTTTATGAGTAACAGCATTGATACCAGTACCGGCAGTATTGAGCTGAAAGCGACATTCCCTAACCAGGATGAAACCCTGTATGCCAACCAGTTTGTTAACCTGCGGCTGCAAACGGATATTCTGAAACATGCCACCGTCGTCCCGGCGCAGGCCGTGCAACTGAGCAGTGACGGCAGTTTTGTGTTTGTGATCAATGCCGATAATACGGTGACCCGTACCGCCGTCACTCCCGGGCCTGCCTATGGCAGTGACCAGCAGGTAGTGCTGAACGGTGTGAAACCCGGCGATCGTCTGGTGACCGACGGCATTGACCGTCTGACGACAGGGGCCAGAGTCTCGGTAGCCAATGATCCGGCCAATACGGCCGCGGACAGCAGCGGACAGCCGCAGGCCGGTAATTAATGAATCCGTCCAGACTCTTTATTCAGCGACCGGTCGCCACCATTTTACTGATGGCCGGTATTCTGTTATCCGGCCTGTTCGCCTACCGTTTTCTGTCGGTGTCGGCATTACCGCAGGTCGATTACCCGACCATTCAGGTGACCACCCTTTATCCGGGGGCCAGCCCGACAGTGATGTCGACGTCGGTGACCGCGCCTCTGGAACGTAATCTGGGAGAAATGAGCGGCCTCAGCCAGATGACATCGGAGACGTCCGGCGGATCTTCACTGATCACCTTACGCTTCGGGCTGGATATTTCGCTGGATGTGGCTGAGCAGGAAGTGCAGGCCGCGATTAACAGCGCCAACAGCCTGCTGCCTGATGATTTACCGAACCCTCCGACCTATAAAAAAGTGAACCCGGCAGATACGGCGGTGATCACCCTGTCGGCCACCGCCGATAACCTGCCCCTGACGCAGGTGCAGGACCTGGTCAATACCCGTGTGGCACTGAAACTGTCACAGATTAACGGGGTAGGGATGGTCAGCCTGGCCGGGGGGAATCAGCCGGCGATTCGGGTGCAGTTAAACCCGCAGGCGCTGGCAGCCCATAATCTGACCCTTGCCGATGTGAACACGCTGATTAATAACAGTAATGTTAATGGCTCTAAGGGCGGATTTGACGGTAAATATCATTCGGTGACTATCGACGCCAATGACCAGCTGAGAACCCCGCAACAATACGCCAATCTGATCCTCACCTGGCAAAACGGTGCCGCCCTGCGGCTGAAAGATATTGCCACCATTACGCAGGGGGCGGAAAACCGCTTTCAGGCCGCCCGTGTTAACAATAAACCGGCGATTATCATTAATGTCCGGCGTCAGCCGGGTGCCAATGTTATTCAGGTGGTTGACAGTATTAAAAAGCAGCTGCCGTCACTGCAGGCGGCATTACCGGACGGGGTGACACTGTCGGTGGTCTCTGACCGCACCCGGACCATCCGGGCTTCGATAGCCGATGTACAGTTTGAACTCCTGTTATCGGTGGCTCTGGTGGTGATGGTGACCTTTCTGTTCCTGCGCAATCTGTCGGCGACCCTGATCCCCAGTGTGGCGGTGCCATTGTCACTGGTCGGCACTTTCGGTGTGATGTATCTGCTCGGTTTCAGCCTGAATAACCTGTCGCTGATGGCCCTGACGATTGCCACCGGGTTTGTTATTGATGATGCGATTGTGGTGGTGGAAAATATTTCACGACGGCTGGAAGAGGGCGAACCGCCGATGGAAGCGGCCCTGAAAGGCTCGCAGCAAATCGGCTTTACCCTGATTTCTCTGACCTTTTCTCTGATTGCGGTGCTGATCCCGCTGCTGTTTATGGGCGACGTGGTCGGCCGGTTATTCCGCGAGTTTGCCATTACCCTGGCGGTATCGATTCTGGTGTCGCTGGTAGTGTCACTGACCCTGACACCGATGCTCTGTGCTTATCTGCTGCGCCATATCCCGCCACAGAAACAGTCCCGCTTTGCCCGTAAGGGCGAGGCCGTGTTTGAGCGTATTATCCGCGGCTATGACCGGTTACTCGGGGGGGTTCTCCGCCATCAGAAAATAACCCTGCTGGTGGCGCTGGCGACATTTGCCCTGACGGCGGTACTGTATCTGCTGGTGCCGAAAGGTTTCTTTCCGCAGCAGGATACAGGACTGATCCAGGGGGTGACCGTGGCTTCCCAGGATATTTCATTCCGTGAAATGTCCCGTCAGCAACAGGCACTGGCTGAGCAGATACTGAAAAATCCTGCGGTGGCGTCCCTGACGTCGGTGATTGGGATTGACGGCACCAATACCAGCCTTAACCGCGGGCGGTTGCAGATTAACCTGAAACCTTTTTCACAACGCAGCCTCAGCGGGGCGCAGGTGACTGAGCAGTTACAGCAGGCGGCGAAGCAGGTCGCGGGGATTAAACTCTATATGCAGCAGGCTCAGGATCTGACCGTCAACGATCAGGTCACCCCGAGTCAGTATCAGTTCACCCTGGCCTCACTGGACAGTGAAACCCTGGTCAGCTGGACACCGAAGCTGGTGGCAGCACTGGAGAAACGCCCTGAATTTAACAGTGTGATCAGTAATCTGCAGGATCAGGGGCGGATTGCCTATCTGGATATAGATCGTGATAAAGCGTCGCGACTGGGGATCACCGCCTCCGACGTGGATACGGCGCTGTATAATGCGTTCGGCCAGCGACTGGTATCGACGATTTTCACCCAGTCCAGCCAGTACCGGGTGGTACTGGAAGTGGCCCCGCAGTATCAGAATAGCCCGCAGTCACTGAACGATATTTATCTGCCAACCTCAGTGACCGACAGTACGTCACCGGCGACGGATTCATCGTCCTCCGGCAGCAGTTCCGCGGACAGCAGCAGCTCCGCGACCACCACCCGCAGCGGGATGGTGAAACTGACGTCAATCGCTACCCTCCACCAGCGGCCAGGCGCACTGATGAATATGCGTCTGAACCAGTATCCGGCGGTTATGGTGTCGTTTAATCTCAATCCGGGCTACTCCATCGAACAGGGGCAGCAGGCGATCAGCGAAGTCAGCCAGCAACTGAAATTACCGGCATCGGTTAACCTGCAATATCAGGGTGAGGCAGCGGCCTTTAAGCGCGCCACCGGTAATACATTGTGGCTGATCCTTGCCGCCTTACTGACCATGTATCTGGTACTGGGGATTCTCTATGAGAGCTTTATTCATCCGGTGACCATCCTGTCCACCCTGCCTTCGGCGGCGATCGGCGCGTTGCTGGCGTTACTGTTCAGCGGTACGGAATTCAGTCTGATTGCATTAATCGGGGTGATCCTGCTGATTGGGATAGTGAAAAAGAACGCCATTATGATGATTGATTTCGCCCTTGAGGCGGAAAAAACCCGCCATCTGTCGGCGCGTGAGGCGATCCATCAGGCCTGCCTGCTGCGCTTCCGGCCCATTCTGATGACCACCATGGCGGCCCTGCTCGGTGCTCTGCCACTGATGCTGGCCAGCGGTTCCGGCGCTGAATTACGTCAGCCGCTGGGGCTGGTGATTGTCGGCGGTTTAATTGTCAGTCAGGTGCTGACCCTGTTCTCCACCCCGGTCATTTATCTGTGGTTTGACGGGTGGTCGCGACGTGGTCAGCGCTTTATTAAACGCCGCCAGCAACACTCGCGGGAGGGGCAATGAGTATTACCCGGCTGTTTATTTTCCGGCCGGTTGCCACGCTGCTGCTGACGATGGCGATCCTGCTGCTCGGGGCGCTGGGTTACCGGCTGCTGCCGGTGGCCCCGTTACCGCAGGTGGATTTCCCGACCATTATGGTCAGTGCCAGCCTGCCAGGGGCCAGCCCCGAAACGATGGCGGCCACGGTGGCCACCCCGCTGGAGCGCGCCCTGGGCGAAATTTCCGGGGTCACGGAAATGACGTCCGACAGTTCTCAGGGCTCCACCACTATTATTTTGCAGTTTGATCTGAGCCGGAATATTAACGGTGCGGCACGGGATGTTCAGGCGGCGATTAACGCGGCCCGCAGCCTGCTGCCTGGCAGTATGCCGTCGCTGCCGACCTACCGCAAAGCTAACCCGTCTGACGCACCGATTGTGATGCTGGCCCTGACCTCCTCCAGCCGGACGCCCGGTGAACTCTACGATATTGCGGAAAGTCAGGTCGAACAGGTGCTGTCGCAGGTTAACGGCGTAGGCTCGGTGTCTCTGATGGGCAGCTCTTTACCGGCGGTACGTATTGATCTGCAGCCGGAAAAACTGACCGATTACGGAATTTCGCTGGATGCGGTACGCCGTGCCGTCGCCGACAGCACCTCCGACTTACCGAAGGGCTATCTGCAGGGCGATACCCTGTCCTGGTCTATCGACAGTAACAGCCAGCTGGACAGTGCCGCCCGCTACCGGAACCTGATTGTCCGTTATCAGAACGGCACTGCGGTACGTTTACATGATGTGGCGACGGTTTATGACGGGGTTCAGGATAAATACAGCGCCGGTTTTCTGAACGGTAAACCGGCTGTGATGGTCGGCATCACCCGCCAGGCCGGTGCCAATATGCTGCAAACGATTGATGCCATCAAAGCGCAGCTGCCGGGGTTACGGGCTTCGATACCGGCCGATACAGATCTGCAATTGGTCATTGACCGGGCCCCTCTGGTCCGCGCCTCGCTGTACGATACAGAAGAAACTCTGCTGACAGCGGTACTGCTGGTGATCGGGGTAGTGTTTGTTTTTTTACGTCACTGGCGGGCGGTGGTCATTCCGGCCCTGGCGTTACCCGTGTCACTGATTGGCACCTGTATGGTGATGTATCTGCTGGGGTACAGCCTCGATAACCTGTCACTGATGGCGTTGATTATTGCCACCGGATTTGTGGTGGATGATGCGATAGTGGTGCTGGAAAATATTATGCGCCATATCGAAGCCGGACTCGGGCCGGTACGGGCGGCGGTGCGGGGCGCGCAGGAAGTCAGTTTCACGGTCCTGTCCATGACCGTCTCGCTGATTGCGGTGTTTATCCCGATTCTGCTGATGGGCGGGATTGTCGGACGTCTGTTCCGCGAATTTGCCGTCACCCTGTCAGTCTCTCTGGTGATCTCCATGCTGGTTTCCCTGAGCCTGACACCGATGCTCTGTGCCAGGTTACTGAAACGCCAGCCCCCGGCCACACGGCCGGTGCATCCGGTATTTCGCTGGACAGAGCAGCAGCTTAACCGGCTGCTGAATGCCTATACCAGGGCACTGCGGCTGGTGATGGCGCATCAGAAACTGACCATTTTCAGTCTGCTGCTGACCATTCTGCTGAACCTGTTCCTTTATTCTGTCGTGCAGAAAGGCTTTTTCCCCGACCAGGATACGGGGCTGCTGATGGGGGCGGTGCGTGCGGATCAGAATATTTCTTTCCAGGCAATGAAGCCGAAGGTGGAGCAGTTTACGGAGATTATCCGTGCCGACCCGGCGGTGGACACTGTGATGTCCTCAATGGGCGGCGGGATGTTTGGTTCACGAAATACGGCGAACTTCTTTATCCGGCTGAAAGATTTTAACCAGCGCACGGCGACGGCCACCGAGGTGGCAAACCGGCTGACCCAGAAAGCCCGCCAGGTTGCCGGGGCTCAGATGTTCCTGATGGCGGCCCAGGACCTGCATATCGGCGGGCGCAGTGCCAATGCCACCTATCAGTACAGCCTGCAGGCCGATGACCTCGACCTGTTACGGCTCTGGACACCGAAAGTCACGGCCGCATTACGGGCCATTCCGCAACTGACCAGTGTGGATTCTGATTCACAGACCGGCGGGCAGGAAGTGATGATTGATATTGACCGCGACCGTGCCAGCCGGTTAGGGGTCAGCGTGAGTATGCTGGATACCCTGCTGAATAACTCGTTCAGCCAGCGGCAGATTGCCACTGTCTACAAAACCCTCAACCAGTACCATGTGGTGATGATGCTGCAAAGCAGCGCGACCAGCGACCCGTCTGAGCTGCAACACCTGTATGTGATTAATAACAGCGGTGATCGGATCCCGCTATCGGCCTTTGCCCGTTTCAGCGGCGGCAATGCTCCTTTGTCGGTGGCCCATCAGGGACAGTCGGCGACCACGACTATTGCTTTTAACCTGGCCAACGGCGTATTCCTCGAACAGGCTCAGGGGCTGATCAGACAGGCGATGGCGAAGATTGCCCTGCCGGGCACCATCCAGGCGGGTTTCCAGGGCACCGCCAAAGCGTTCAGTGACCTGACGGCCACTATGCCGTGGCTGATTGCGGCGGCACTGGCGGCGGTGTATATCGTGCTGGGAATGCTGTATGAAAGTTATATTCATCCGCTGACGATCCTCTCGACCCTGCCGTCGGCGGGGGTCGGTGCCTTACTGTTATTACTGCTAACCCATACTCAGCTGACAGTGATTGCGCTGATCGGCATTGTGCTGCTGATTGGCATTGTCAAAAAGAATGCCATTATGATGATCGATTTTGCGCTGGAGGCGGAGCGTAAGCAGGGGCTCAGCCCGCAGCAGGCAATAATGCAGGCCTGTATTCACCGTTTCCGGCCGATTATGATGACCACACTGGCCGCGTTTTTCGGGGCACTGCCTCTGGCTCTGGGCCACGGCGGGGATGCAGACTTACGCAGTCCCCTCGGGCTGGCAATTGCCGGTGGTCTGGCCCTGAGCCAGTTACTGACGCTTTTTACCACCCCGGTGGTGTACCTGTGGCTGGACCGGTTAAGCCGGGCCACCAAACGACAATGGCACCGTGTACGGGCCTCAGGATCCTGACCGATGAAATTTGCTAAAAAACTGACTCCGCTCTGTCTGGCATTACTGCTTAGCGGCTGTATGGCCGGGCCGGATTATCATCGTCCTTCGGCCGATATTCCGTTGCAGTTTAAAGAAGCCAAAGGCTGGCAGCAGGCCAGTCCACAGGATGACCAGCCGAAAGGGGAGTGGTGGCGGGTATACCATGATCCGCTGCTGGATCAGCTGATGCCACAGGTGGCGATTTCTAACCAGAATATTGCCATGTATATGGCACAGTACCGGCAGGCACAGGCACTGGCGGCGTCTTCCAAAGCCAGCCTGTTTCCTGCCCTGACCGCCAGTGCCGGGTCTTCCCGTGCCGCCAGTCACAGCAGTGGCAGTTCGCCGGTTCAGCGTCTGTCTGACAGTCATTCAGCCAGTCTCAGCGCCAGTTGGGAACCGGACCTGTGGGGAAAACTGCGACGTCAGCTGGAAGAGAACCGCGCTTCAGCGGCAGCCAGCGCCGCCGAACTGGCTAATGCCACTCTCAGTGCACAGTCGGAACTGGCACAGGACTATTTTCAGTTACGGATTATTGACCAGCGTATTGCCCTGTATCAGCAAAGTATCGCTGCTTATGAAGGTTATTTACGGGTAATTACCCATAAATATCAGGCCGGCAGTGAGGATCGCGGCACTCTGGCCCAGGCACAGATGCAGCTGTCCTCGGCGCAGGCATCGGCACTCGACTATCACTGGCAGCGTGCCCAGCTGGAACATGCCATGGCTCTGCTGATCGGAAAAACCCCGTCACAGTTCTCGGTTGCAGCCGCGCCGTTACAGGCGACACTGCCGCCGGTTCCGTCTGTGCTGCCCGCCAGCCTGCTGCAACGTCGTCCGGATATCGCCTATGCCGAACGTAATGTGGCGGCTGCCAATGCGGCGGTCGGGGTGGCGATTGCCGGATACTTCCCCGACCTGACCCTCAGTGCCAGCGGCGGGTTTACCTCATCCGTATTACACAACCTGTTTTCATTACCGCAGCGGGTATGGTCTCTGGGGCCGGAGCTGAGCGGGACGGTGCTGGATTTCGGTGCCACCACGGCGGCGGTTGACCAGGCGCGGGCAGCCTATGATGCCCGCGTAGCGACCTATCGCCAGACGGTGCTGACGGCGGTACAGGGGGTGGAGAATAACCTGGTGGAACTGACCACCCTGCAACAGGAAATTGCCGCGCAGCAACAGGCCACTGATGCTGCCGTGGAGTCTGCGCGGGTGACCCGTAACCAGTACAATGCCGGCATGATCGACTACCTCGATGTGGCGACCACGGAAAACAGCAGTCTCAGTGCCCGCCAGAGCCTGCTGGCATTACAGAGCAGCCAGTGGGTCACCAGCGTGGCGCTGATTACCTCGCTGGGCGGCGGCTGGGACAGGGCGACCCTGCCCGACACGGCGGAATCCCGTCATCAGTAATTGCTGATCCCTTTCTGAAATAACCTGTGTGCCTCAGGTGCCCGCGGCGCGGGAATCTGAGGTGCAGCACATTTTGCCACCGAAAAAGCGACATTTTCTGTCGGGGAATTGTTTACGGCGACACAAACGTGTTTAATCCGTCATATTGCGGTTTGAATCTTAAGGAGAGAGAATGTTTAGCTTATTGCGTGGCCTGTGCCGCTTGCTATGGCGGGTACGGCTGCACGGTGATTTATCGGTACTGAATAATCCCCGCGTACTGATCACCCCTAATCATGTTTCTTTCCTCGACGGTATCCTGTTAGGGCTGTTTTTACCGGTAAAACCGGTGTTCGCAGTCTGGTCCGGCCTGTCCGATAGCTGGTATATGAAAGCGCTGGGCGCGCTGGTGGATGTGGTCAGCCTCGATCCGCTGAAACCTATGTCAGTCAAGCAGTTGATCCGTCTTACAGAGCAGGGCAGACCGGTGGTTATCTTTCCGGAAGGCCGGATCACCGTGACCGGCTCATTAATGAAGGTATACAGCGGTGCCGGTTTTGTGGCGGCGAAAACCGGTGCCAGTGTGGTTCCCGTCAGGATAGAAGGGGCAGAGTTCAGCTGGTTTGCCCGTAAAAGTGGTGACATCCGCCGCCGTGCTTTTCCGGACATTGCTCTGCATGTGTTACCCGCTACCCGTATTCCTATGCCGTCTGCGGGCAGTGCCAGACAGCGCAGAGCACTGGCCGGGGAGCATCTGCACCATATTATGATGGAAGCGAGAATGGCGGTCCGTCCCAGACATACCCTGTTTGACGCTTACCTGAGTGCGGCCAAACGTTATGGCTGGCGGCGGGCCTGTGTGGAAGATATCCGCTTTACACCCGACAGCTACCGCGGGTTACTGAAAAAAATGCTCGGGGTGGCCCGGCTGCTGGATAAACACTGTCCGCCCTGTGCGACCCCGGGTCTGTTACTGCCCAATACTGCTGTGACCCCGGCGGTGGTATTCGGGGCAATTCTCTCAGGCCGTGTGCCGGCGATGCTGAACTATACCGCAGGGGTTAACGGATTACAGGTGGCGGTAACGGCTGCACAGATCACCACCATTTTTACCTCTCGTCAGTTTCTGGAGAAAGGCAAACTGTGGCATCTGACGGAGGCGATCCGCGGGGTCAGCTGGGTGTATCTGGAAGATTTGAAACCGGCGCTGCAGTTACGCGATAAGTTGTGGGTTCTCTGGCATCTGCTGGTGCCCGGCCGGGCACAGGCCGCACAGCAGCCGGAAGACGCCGCGATGATCCTGTTTACCTCCGGCTCGGAGGGCAACCCGAAAGGTGTCGTTCACAGCCATAAAAGTCTGCTGGCCAATGTTGAACAGATCCGTACGGTGGCAGATTTCCGGCCAGGGGACCGTTTTATGTCATCCCTGCCGTTATTCCATGCCTTCGGCATGACTGTCGGCATGCTGACCCCCCTGTTTACCGGGGCTGAGACTTTCCTCTACCCCAGCCCGCTGCATTACCGGGTGATCCCTGAGCTGGTCTACGACCGTAACTGTACCGTGTTGTTTGGCACCCCGGCCTTTCTGACCCGTTATGCGCAGTTTGCCCACCCTTATGATTTAGCCAGAGTGCGTTATGTGGTGGCCGGGGCCGAAAAACTGCGTGATTCGACCCGTGATCTGTACCTGGAAAAGTTTGGCCTGCGGATCCTCGAAGGCTATGGCGCGACAGAATGTGCGCCGGTGCTGTCGATTAATGTGCCGATGGCAGCCCGCTTCTCCACGGTTGGCCGTATTTTACCGGCCATGGACTTCCGGCTGATTTCGGTGCCGGGCATAGAGAACGGTGGCCGTCTGCAGGTCAGCGGGCCGAACCTGATGAAAGGCTACCTGCGGCTGGAAGCGCCCGGGGTGATTGAACCGCCGGTGGCGGATAACGGCGAAGGGGTCAAAGAGCCGGGCTGGTACGATACCGGCGATATTGTCAGTTTTGATGAGGACGGTTTTTGCCAGATTCAGGGCAGGGTGAAACGGTTTGCCAAACTGGCCGGTGAAATGGTGTCGCTGGAGGTGGCCGAAAGCCTGGCTCTGCGGGTGTCGGCCGGGTATCAGCATGCATCTTCGCTGAAAAATGATCCCCTGCGGGGTGAGGCACTGGTGCTGTTTACCAGCGATCCGCAATTAACCCGCGAGCGGTTATTAGAGGCCAGCCGTGAACTCGGCTACAGCGAGTTAAATGTGCCGCGTGATATCCGCTTTCTGTCACCGCTGCCGATGCTGGGCAGCGGTAAACCCGACTACCTGCAACTGAAAGCGCTGGCGGCGACGCCAGCCGAAAACGGAAATAACAATGAATGAATTAAGCTCAGGCACTGCTGCTGGCAGGGCTTCTGGCTTACGTCCGGTATTACTGGCACAGTTTTTTTCGGCATTCGGCGACAATGCCCTGTTGTTTGCCACCCTGGCACTGATGAAAAAAGACAGCTATGCGGACTGGACTCAGCCGGTACTGCAGATAGTGTTTGTGGTGGCTTATATCCTGCTGGCACCGTTTGTCGGACAGCTGGCCGACAGTTTTCCCAAAGGCCGGGTGATGATGGTGGCGAACGGGCTGAAATTTACCGGTGCGGTACTGATTGGTCTCGGTGTTAATCCCTTTGCCGGTTACGGGCTGGTGGGAATTGGTGCGGCGGCGTACTCGCCCGCCAAATACGGTATTCTCGGCGAACTGATCGATAAACAGCAACTGATCCGGGCGAACGGACTGATGGAAAGCTCGACCATCGTCGCTATTCTGCTCGGTTCGGTAACCGGCGGCCTGCTGGCCGACTGGCATATTTCCACCGCGTTACTGTTATGCGCGGTGATTTACGCTCTGGCGGTGGTTGCTAATATGCTGATACCCGGCTTACGGGCAGCCACACCGGACAAAAACTGGCGCTGGCGGCAGCTGCTGTCACGCTTCCGCCATGATGGCGTCAGCCTGTGGCAGGATAGCGATACCCGTTTTTCGTTAACCGGCACCAGTTTATTCTGGGGAGCCGGGGTCACCTTACGTTTTTTGCTGGTACTGTGGGTTCCGGTGGTGCTGGGGATCACTGATAACAAAACCGCGACGCTGCTGAACGGGATGGTCGCGGTGGGGATTGTCGGCGGAGCGT
Organism: Tatumella sp. JGM130; assembly: GCF_018257525.1. Taxonomy (NCBI): domain Bacteria; kingdom Pseudomonadati; phylum Pseudomonadota; class Gammaproteobacteria; order Enterobacterales; family Erwiniaceae; genus Tatumella; species Tatumella sp. JGM130. Next base: position 42,549 of record NZ_JAERJS010000008.1, read on the forward strand.
TGCTGGCAGAACAGCTGATTTCACTGCAGCATACTCAGCGCTGTATACCTGCGGGGATACTGGTTGGCGGACTGGTGATTATGTTTACCCTCAGCACACATGAGTATAGCGGTGGTTTCTGGCTGTTACTGCTCGGCGTCTGTGGCGGACTGTTTGTGGTGCCCCTGAATGCATTATTACAGGTGCGTGGCAGAGAGTCGGTCGGCGCGGGTCCGGCGATTGCGGTACAGAATTTTGGTGAGAATATTGCCATGCTGCTGCTACTGGCCCTGTATACCCTGACCATCCGGCTCGGGGCCTCAGTCATTGTTACCGGGATGGCTTTTGGCGGGCTGTTTTCGCTGGCGATTGCCGGTTTATGGCTCTGGCAGTGGCGCGGTAAATCTGCGGTGCGGCAGTAAGTCAGAGGCTGCACCGCGGCCGGGGCCGCAGTGCAAAACCGGTCAGGGAGCCGGATACGTATAACGGCGATGGATGGCTTCCAGCTGCTCCATCAGTTCACTGCTCAGGCTGAGGTTAACGCTGTCGATGTTTGCTTTCAGCTGTTGCAGTGTGGTGGCCCCCAGCAGAGTACTGGCGACAAACGGTTGCTGACGAACAAAGGCCAGTGCCATCTGTGAAGGGTCGAGCCGGTGTTGTTTTGCCAGCGCGACATAGGCAGCGACTGCTTCAGCAGACTGCTGCCCCGAATAACGGGTAAAACGGCTGAACAGAGTATTTCTGGCATTGGCCGGTTGTTGCCCGTTGAGGTACTTACCGCTCAGGGTGCCGAAGCCCAGAGCAGAATAGGCCAGCAGCTCCACCCCTTCGTACTGGCTGATTTCGGCCAGTCCCACTTCGAAACTGCGGTTCAGCAGGCTGTACGGGTTCTGGATGGTGACAATCCGCGGTAACTGATGCTTTTCTGCCAGTTGCAGATAGCGCATCACTCCCCAGGGGGTTTCATTCGAAACACCGATATAACGGATCTTTCCGGCGCGGACCTGTTCTGATAACGCGTCCAGGGTTTCCAGCAGGGTAACGGGGATATTTTCTTCCGTGTACTGGTAGCCGAGACGCCCAAAGAAGTTGGCCGGGCGTTGTGGCCAGTGCACCTGATAGAGGTCGAGATAGTCAGTATTCAGCCGTTTCAGGCTGGCATCCAGTGCGGCACGAATATTTTTGCGGTCCACCACCTGGCCTGCGCGGATTTGGGCATCGCTGCCGCGTGCCGGTCCGGCGACCTTACTGGCGAGGATAATTTTGTCACGGTGACCGGTTTTTTTCAGCCAGCTGCCGATATAGCTCTCGGTCAGCCCCTGAGTTTCAGGGCGGGGAGGGACCGGATACATTTCTGCCGTATCGACCAGGTTTATGCCCTGACTGAGCGCGTAATCTAACTGGGCATGGGCATCGGCTTCACTGTTTTGCTCGCCGAAGGTCATGGTGCCCAGACCCAGTTGACTCACTTCCAGCGAACTATGGGGAATACGATGGTAGAGCATGGCTGGCTTCCTTTTGTCATGATGGGGTAAGGGAAATCTACACCGGCACCGGGGGCAAGTCTACAGCAGGGCGTGTTACGGGAAGTGTCGCCGGGCCGCGCTGAGTGGTGACGGCAGTGTTACCGGCCCGCAGTACCGGCTTGTCAGGTTATTCCGCGGATTAAGTCAGGGAGACGGTATGGATAATGTGCAGCGGCCGGGCGGGTGTTCCGGCCGGACAGCGTCAGCGTTCGATAATGCCGGAGATATCGTCGCCGTTAATCTGAATTTTGTTACCGGCTTCGTCCGTATACTGTACCAGCCCGGTATCTTTATCGATTTGTGGTTTACCGTCGGTCATTATCATCCGGCCATCTTTGGTGGCCATAACATAATGACTGCTGCAACCGGCTGACAGAACGGTCCCCAGTAATACACCGCACAGTGCGGTGATTTTTATCATTTTCATCTTGTCTCCCGACGTAAATTTATACGTTACCGCTATCAGTAATAAATGATTTCTGTGCAGTAAACAAACCAGACGGGTCTGAAACAGGCAATAAACATCAGGCAGGCAACAAAATTCACGGGCTGAGTAACAAAAGCAGCGTGCCGCGACGGGCGGCACGCTGTTTCGCGGGCGGCTACGATCAGTGGTTTTTTTTGTTGCCGCGCAGCAGGTTGAGTAATTCGACACCCATTGAAAAGAACATCGCAAAGTAGATATAGCCTTTGGGAACATGCACCGAAAAACTTTCCAGCATCAGGGTAAAACCGACCAGGATAAGAAAAGCCAGCGCCAGCATTTTTATGGTCGGATGACGCTCGACAAATTCGCCGATCGCTTTTGCGGCAAACATCATCATAATCACCGCCACGATCACTGCCGCCATCATAATAAACAGATGATCGGACAGCCCGACGGCAGTGATCACCGAGTCGAGGCTGAAAATGATATCCAGCAACATGATTTGCACAATCGCGCCGAAGAATGAATGTACGCGACTGGCTCTGACCTCTTCACCGCCTTCAATCGTTTCATGAATTTCTTTGCCGGACTTCCAGATCAGGAACAGTCCCCCGGCCAGCAGGATCAAGTCACGGGCGGAAAACTCATGACTGAACAGGGTGAACAGGGGGGTAGTCAGGCGTACAACCCAGGCAATTGAGGCCAGCAATGCCAGCCGCATCAGCATGGCGGCCATCAGACCCAGACGGCGGGCTCGGTTTTGCTGGTGTGCAGGCAGTTTTGCCACCACCAGTGAAAGAAAAATAATATTGTCGATACCGAGAACGACTTCCAGAACAATCAGTGTCCCGAGCGCCAGCCAGGCATTAGGGTCCGCAATCCACTCGAACATACTCACATCAATCCTAAACAAAAGCTAAACGAAGAGTATAACCGGGCAGTATTCCCTGACTAAAGTAAAAAATGACGGGCCAGCAGCGGGCCGGTAAAGGTTTTCTTTAAGTAAAAACCCCGTGGCAGGGTCAGTACCGGCTGCCCCTGCGGGCCAATAGCTTCAGTCAGGGCCTTACTGTTGGCGGCTTTGGGACGGATTTGCAGGTACTGACCGTGGCGGGCGGTAATATTCTCTACCCTGCCCAATACGATCATCTCCATCAGTTCTTCCCAGTCTGCGCGCAGTTGCTGTTCTTCTTCCGCCGAAGGACGCCATAACAGCGGGCTGCCGATACGGCGATCTTTCAGCGGAATTGCGCGGTCGCCTTCCACCGGCATCCACAGTACACATGAAAGTTTATGCCGCAAATGGCAGTGTTGCCAGTCAACACCGCTATTACCGGTCAGGGGGGCTACGCAGACAAAGGTGGTTTCCAGCGGCCGGCCAAGACGGTCAACGGGGATTGTTTTCAGTTCAATCCCCAGATGGGAGAAATCCTGCTCTGCTTTACTGCCGGCACTGGCACCGAGGTGGCGTTCGAGTAATGTGCCAATCCAGCCTTTATCGCGGCGCAAGTCGGCAGGCACGGTTATCCCCAGCCTGCCGGCCAGCTCTTCCATCGATTGTCCGGCCAATGCACAGGCCCGTTGCATTAAGATCTGTTCGCTTTCCGGCGCAGACAAAGGTTCAGGAGAATAAGACATTCGGCCTCATGAGTTGGTTAAAAAACACTCGCCGTGGTACAGGCGCGGATCTGCAGAATAAATTATCGGGGATAAAGCTAATAATAGCATGATTAATCATGGTTTTTTAATCCATTTTCGGTTGTATCCTCTGACCTGTGACCGGTTTATACCCTGTTGTCATCGATAATAAACAGGATTATCCGCCCAGTTATCCACAGAAAAACTGGATAACTGTGTATTAACCTGACTACTGGTTCGATTTACAGCCTTGACTTTGCCACCCTGTGCCATTTTTCAGGCAGTGATGGATAAGTTATCACCATAAACTGTGGATAAAAATGCCGGTGGTTATTTTTTGTTCAGTGAGTTAAGTTGTCTTTATCGCTGGCAGCTAATCCGGCTTTTTTTATCGCGCTTACATGAATTATCTATTTGTAATTTAAGTGTTTTATTTCTGTCTTTTTTTATGGGGAATCGGGTTTTACTGGTGTATTATTCATTAAATTCCCGCGTTCTGCACAAAGCTATCCACAGAAAAGGTGCATAAAATTGTCTCCGGCTACCGGCTGCTGTTTATAACTTGGCTAAGAATTGTGAGTTATTCCGGAATTATTCTGATGAAACCCTGACAGCCAATGGTTTACCGTCTGTAAGGAGTATGAAACAATCAGGCTATCTGAAGATAGATTTGAGGTAGTCTGGTGATCGATGATGATGGCTACCGCCCGAATGTTGGGATTGTGATCTGTAACAGGCAGGGACAGGTATTGTGGGCCAGGCGCTTTGGACAGCATTCCTGGCAGTTCCCCCAGGGAGGTATCAACCCCGGGGAAACGCCGGAACAGGCGATGTATCGCGAATTGTTCGAAGAAGTCGGATTGCATCGTAAAGATGTCAGAATTATTGCATCGACCCGCAACTGGCTGCGTTACAGGTTGCCAAAACGTTTGGTGCGTTGGGATACCCGGCCGGTGTGCATCGGCCAGAAACAAAAATGGTTTCTGTTACAGCTGCAATCTCATGATGGTGCCATTAACGTACAGGGAAGCAGTACCCCCGAGTTTGATGGCTGGCGATGGGTGAGTTTTTGGTATCCGGTTCGCCAGGTGGTCTCTTTTAAACGTGATGTTTATCGTCGGGTGATGAAAGAGTTCGCTACCGTAGTGATGTCTGTCACGGAAAATTCACTGCAACGCAGTCAACCCTCCGGCCGAAGAAAAAGAGGATAGGGCATGCCGCTGATGCTCACCCAGTTGCGCGATATTGTGGAAAAGGTTGCCGGTGCTTCCCGACTCAATGAAGCACTGGAAATACTGGTTAATGAGATCTGCCGGATGATGGATACCGAAGTCTGTTCGGTGTATCTGGCTGACCATGAGCGTCAGTGCTACTACCTGATGGCGACACGCGGTTTAAAAAAACCGCGTGGCAGAACCATTACCCTGGCTTTTGACGAAGGCATTGTCGGGCTGGTCGGGCGTCTTGCCGAACCGATTAACCTCGCCGATGTTCAGAGCCACCCCAGTTTTAAATTTATCCCGTCAGTGAAAGAAGAAAATTATCGTTCTTTTCTCGGTGTGCCGGTAATTAACCGCCGTCAGGTGACGGGGGTACTGGTGGTACAGCAGCGGGAACTGCGTTCCTTCGACGAATCGGAAGAGTCTTTCCTGATGACCCTCGCGACTCAGGTCGGCGCATTACTCTCCCAGTCGCAGACCGGACAGTTGTTTGGTTTGTTCCGCCAGAGCCGTATTAAAGCTATCGCCGCCTCGCCCGGGGTAGCCGTCGCCCCCGGCTGGGTTGACCATGTACAGCCGACCCTTGATCAGGTATCGCGCGCATCGACACTCGACAGCGAGCAGGAGCGGGAGCGTCTGTTACTGGCGATCAGTGAAGCCGGTGACGAGTTTCGTCGCTACAGCAAACGTTTTACCAGCAGTGTGCAGAAAGAAAGTGCGGCTATTTTTGACCTCTACTCGCACCTGCTGAGTGATCCGCGCCTGAAGAAAGATCTGCTGGCAGAAATAGATCGTGGTTCAGTCGCCGAATGGGCCGTGAAAACGGTGATTGAACAATACGCGGGTCAGTTTGCCGATTTAAAAGATGCCTATCTGCGGGAACGCAGTGGCGATATCCGTGAACTTGGGCAGCGGCTGCTGTTTCATCTTGACGACAGCCTGCAGGGCACGAATGCCTGGCCGGAACGTTTTGTTCTGGTAGCCGATGAACTGACCGCGACGGCCCTGGCCGAAGTTCCGCCGGAACGTCTGGCCGGTGTGGTGGTACGTGACGGTGCCGCCAACTCCCATGCGGCTATTTTAACCCGTGCCATGGGGATACCGGCGGTGATGGGCGCGGATATCCGCCCCGAACAGCTGCACAAGCAGTTACTGATTGTTGACGGCTACCGTGGTGAGTTGCTGATCGATCCTGAACCTATTCTGATTAAAGAATATCAGCGGCTGATCCGTGAAGAAAATGCCCTGAGTAAAACCGCCGAAGCCGAAGCGGAACACCCGGCAATGCTGAAAAGCGGCGAAGCGGTGGAAATTCTGCTGAATGCCGGGCTGAGTGCCGAGCTGGAACAGGAAATGAACAGCTGGGTGGATGGTGTCGGCCTGTATCGTACCGAAGTGCCGTTTATGCTGCAAAGCGGGTTTCCGTCCGAAGAAGAGCAGGTGGCCCAGTATCAGGGGATGTTACAGCTGTTCAATAATAAGTCTGTCACCCTGCGCACCCTGGATATCGGTGCCGATAAGCAACTGCCTTATATGCCGATCAGTGAAGAAAACCCCAGCCTGGGGTGGCGGGGGATCCGCCTGACTCTCGATCAGCCGGAGATTTTTCTGGTACAGGTCCGTGCCATGCTGCGGGCCAATGCCGCCTCAGGCAACCTGAATATTCTGTTACCGATGGTGACCAGCATCGACGAAATCGATGAGGCGCGTAAACTGATCGAACGTGCCGGTCATGAAGTGGAAGAGATGCTGGGGTATGTGATCCCGCGTCCGAAAATCGGCATTATGATTGAAGTGCCCTCGATGATATTCCTTATCCCGCAGGTGGCCCGCAGTGTCGATTTTATCTCGGTCGGCAGTAATGATCTGACCCAGTACCTGCTGGCTGTCGACAGGAATAATACCCGGGTGGCAAACCTTTACGATTCATTACACCCTTCAGTATTACAGGCCTTGTATCATATCAGCGCCGAAGCCCGTCGCCATAACCTGCCGCTCAGCCTGTGTGGTGAGATGGCCGGTGACCCAATGTGTGTGGCACTACTGACAGGTATGGGATTCCGCCATTTAAGTATGAACGGCAAAAATGTCCCGCGGGTGAAATATCTGCTGCGTCATCTGGATTGTGACGAAACAGAACAGCTGACCGCGCAGGTATTACAGGCCAGTACCGCCAGCGAGGTGCGTTATCAGGTGGTGGTGTTTATGGAGCGGCGGGGGCTGGGAGGCTTAATCCGCGGCGGGCGATGAGACTCATTGCTGTTTACATTTGCCGGTCACACGCCGACAGCGGCTGTGCTATGATGCGCAACTCTTTACGGCCAGCGCGGGAGATCTCTCAGTACCGGCTGGCTTTCAGATAGAAAAATAATGGTGAAAGATGACAAACGGCTACCTCGCTTTTCCAAAATTTGACCCGGTGATTTTTTCTGTCGGCCCGGTTGCTCTTCACTGGTACGGTCTGATGTACCTGATCGGATTTATCTTTGCCATGTGGCTGGCAGGACGCAGGGCCAGTAAGCCCGGCAGTGGCTGGACCAAAAACGAAGTCGAAAATTTACTGTATGCCGGTTTTCTCGGGGTATTCCTCGGCGGCCGTATCGGCTATGTGTTGTTTTATAACCTGCCGCTGTTTCTCGCCAACCCCCTGTATTTATTTAAGGTCTGGGATGGCGGTATGTCATTCCACGGCGGACTGATTGGTGTGATCGTGGTTATGCTGGTATTTGCCCGCCGCACCCACCGGACTTTCTTCCAGGTGTCAGACTTTATTGCCCCGCTGATCCCGTTTGGGCTGGGTGCCGGTCGTCTGGGGAACTTTATTAACGGTGAATTATGGGGCCGCGTGGACCCGAATTGTCCGTGGGCGATGCTGTTTCCCGGCTCCCGCAGCGAAGACCTGGCGCTGGTGGCGACCCACCCTCAGTGGCAGTCACTGCTGGATACCTACGGTGTGCTGCCGCGTCATCCGTCACAGATTTATGAGCTGTTACTTGAAGGGGTGCTGTTATTTATCATCCTGAATGTATTTATTCGTAAACCGCGTCCGCGGGGAAGTGTGTCTGGTTTGTTCCTGATTGGTTACGGCGCTTTCCGGATCATTGTTGAGTTTTTCCGCCAGCCGGATGCCCAGCTTGGGTTATTTGGCGGCGTAATCAGTATGGGGCAGATCCTGTCCATACCAATGATTCTGGCCGGTGTTATTATGATGATTTGGGCTTACCGTAGCAGCCCCCTGAAACAACCGGGTGAAGTAAAATGAAACAGTATCTGGATCTGATGCAGAAAGTATTAAACGAAGGTGCATCAAAAGATGACCGTACCGGCACCGGTACCCTGTCGATCTTTGGCCACCAGATGCGCTTTGATCTGCAACAGGGATTTCCGCTGGTGACCACCAAAAAGTGTCATCTGCGTTCAATTGTGCATGAGCTGCTGTGGTTCCTGCAGGGTGATACTAATATTGCCTATCTGAAAGAAAATAAGGTCAGTATCTGGGATGAGTGGGCCGACGAAAACGGTGATTTAGGGCCGGTTTATGGCCAGCAATGGCGCAGCTGGCCGGCGGCCGATGGCCGTCATATTGACCAGATCAGCGAAGTGATCCGTCAGCTGAAACAGGACCCGGATTCACGGCGGATTATTGTTTCTGCGTGGAATGTCGGCGAACTGGATAAAATGGCGCTGGCTCCCTGCCATGCTTTCTTCCAGTTTTATGTTGCCGGGGGGCGCTTAAGCTGTCAGCTGTACCAGCGCTCATGCGATGTTTTCCTCGGTCTGCCCTTTAATATTGCCAGCTATGCTTTACTGGTACATATGGTCGCTCAGCAGTGCGATTTAGAGGTCGGTGATTTTGTCTGGACCGGCGGGGATACCCACCTGTACAACAACCATCTGCAACAGGCGCGCCTGCAACTGACTCGTGAACCGCGTCCGCTGCCGACCCTGAAAATTAAGCGTAAACCGGACTCTGTTTTCGACTATCGTTTCGAAGACTTTGAGATTGAAGGCTACGATCCGCATCCGGCGATTAAAGCCCCGGTCGCTGTCTGAACCGATACGCCTGAGGCTGGCTGAAAAGGCGGCAGAGCATTATTGCTCTGCCGCCTTTTTTATCGCAGCCGATAAACCCTGCAGTGGATCCGGCGTTTCGGCAGAATGTTGTTATCTGCGGTAATTTAATTACGGCGGGTTACGCACTCAGCGGCCTGACTGCTGTTGTTCTGACGGAAGAACCTTCAGTATAGGGGAATGAAAACCTACCGCCCGGCAGGGGACGCTGCCGGATTTACCTTACCGGAACTGGCGCTGGTGCTGCTGATTATTGCAGTGCTGACGGCCGGTGGCGGATATTACCGGCAATGGTCAGGCTATCGTCAGCAATTATCAGACACTGCCAGCCAGTTGCATCTGTTTCTGGCCGGGGTACGGGAGAATGCGAACCGTACTCACCGTGATCTGCCACTGAGGGTACGTCAGACCGCTGATGGCTGGTGTATTGATGCCAGTCCGTCGCCTTCGCCCGGAGACTGCCAGACCCGCGGGCGTTTTGTCTGGCAGGCACCTTACCCGCAGGTCGCGCTGCTGGCCGTGAATGGTCAGCCGGGGTTTTACGGGCGGCGCAGTGTGGCGCGGGCCGGCAGTATTGAGTTTGGTCAGCCGCGACAGGCGTGGCGGATTATTATTTCTGCGCGGGCACGGATCCGCGTCTGTCAGCCAGCACAGGAGGGATGCCAGTGACCGCACCGCAACCTGTACCGCCCTGTTGCCAGCGGGGATTTACCCTCAGTGAAATGCTGCTGGCGATGCTGATCTGCGGGGTGGTTTTACTGGGGGCGGCACAGTTTTTTCCGCGACTGTTTCAGCAAAGCCGTCAGTTACAGCAACAGAATCTGCTGACTCAGGAGCTTCGCCAGCTGATGCTGGTACTGGAGAAAAACCTGCGCCGTGCCGGGTTCTGCCAGCAGAGTCCCTGTGCCGGCCGCGGGGTGACAGTCAGTGACCAGGGACGCTGTCTTATCCTGCGGCTGCAGGAACGGCGCTATCCTGCGGCTGCAGGAACGGCGCTATCCGGCGGACGGCAGACCCGGCGGACTGGCCAACGAAAGTTACGGATACCGCTGGCGGGACGGCAGTATCGAAACTCAGCGCGGTGTGCAGCACTGCCGGGAAACGGGCTGGGAACGGCTGACGGACCCGGCCACATTACGGGTGGATGCCCTGCGCTTTGAGTCTCAGCTGCCACGGGTCGGTATTTATCTGCGGATATCGTCGGGCTCGGGAGTGACGGTCAGCCGTCAGCACTGGCTACTGGCAGAAAACCTGTGAACCGGCAGGGTAGCAGTCCGCTGGTGATGGTATTGATTCTGTTACTGAGCGGGACGTTATTACTGCATAGCAGTGCCCGTTTGCTGACCAGGGGGATGGCAGGAGCCGCGGATGAATCACAATATTTGCAGGACTTTTATCAGGCGCAGTCTTCTCTGGCGTGGGGGGAGCGTCAGTCATGGCCGGATAACAATGGCTGGCAGTGCCGCCGGGTACCGGTCGCGGGTGGCTACAGCTGTTTATTATGGCAAACGGCGGATAGCGGGTTGTTACTGGGCCAGTCGCGTAATGCGGAAAAACAGATCTGGCGTATTATCCGCCGTGCGTTCCCTGACCAGCCGCAGATTATGGCGGTTGCCGGTGGCTGGACCGATCTCTGTCCGCTGGCCGATGAGAAGCGCTGTACGGTTTCAGTCGCAGGGGTTCAGCCTGACCGAAAGCCTGATAGCGCTACTGATCCTGTCCCTCGGGGTAGTGATGTTATCCGGTTACCATCAGCAACTGGTGACGGCCTATCGGCTACAGTGGGCGCAGCGCGACGCGGCCTGGGCGGCGACCCGGTTGCTGGCCGGTAAGCCGGTGGCTGGCTGGGAAAATGAACTGAAACAGGAGGTCACCGCCGAAGGCTGCCGCCTGGTAACGGCGCAGGTCAGGGGCCGGTTTAACCGCCATTTCAGGCTGCAGCAGTTGTTTTGCCCGCCTTTCGGTCAGCGTTTACCGGAATAACTGCTGCTAATGCTTGCAACCGCTAAATCAGAAGGTACAGTGACGGTCACCGCCGGCAGCCGTTTCAGGAGACAGTATGTTCAGTGTTTACCATTCCAATCAGCTGGATATTTTAAAGGATCTCACTGCCCATCTCATCAGGATGCAGCCCCTGAGCGATCCTTTTGCCAAAGAAGTTGTGCTGGTGCAAAGCCCCGGCATGGCTCAGTGGCTACAGATGGCGCTGGCTGACGAGTTCAGTATTGCCGCCAATATCGAGTTTCCCCTGCCGGCAACCTTTATCTGGCAGATGTTTATGCAGGTGCTGCCCGGGATTCCCCGGCAAAGTGCCTTTAATAAAAGTGCCATGAGCTGGAAGCTGATGACCTTACTGCCGGAGATGCTGGCGCGGGACGACTTTTTACCCCTGCGCCATTACCTGAATGATGATGACGATAAACGAAAACTGTTCCAGCTCAGCAGCCGGATAGCCGATTTATTTGACCAGTATCTGGTGTACCGTCCTGACTGGCTGAACCAGTGGCAGCAACAGCAGCTGGTAGAGGGATTAGGCGACGCCCAGCAATGGCAGGCTCCCTTATGGCGGGCGCTGGTGGAATATACCGCCGAACTGGGGCAGCCTGAATGGCACCGTGCCAATCTGTATTCACGGTTTATTCAGGCCCTGGAGAGCTGTGATACGCCGCCGCCGGGGCTGCCGCCACGGGTATTTATTTGCGGTATTTCGGCCCTGCCCCCGGTATATTTGCAGGCTTTACAGGCCCTGGGGCGGCATATTGATATTCATCTGTTGTTTACTAATCCGTGCCGTGACTACTGGGGCGACATCCGTGACCGGACGTTTCTTGCCCGACTACAACACCGCCAGCGTCAGCAGATTAACTCTTCGCAACAACGGCCGGTGTTCCGTGAACCAGAGCAGGCCGCCTCGCTGTTTAATGAGGACGGAGAGCAACAGCTGACCCAGCCGCTGCTTGCTTCCTGGGGAAAGCTGGGACGCGATAACTTATATCTGCTGGCTCAGATGGATGCACTGGATAATGAAATTGATGCCTTTGCCGGGCCGGGGGAAGACAGCCTGCTGCATTGTCTGCAACAGGATATTCTGACCCTTGAGGACCACTCGGTCAGCGGGCTGACCAGCGAACAATATAACCACAGCGGCAGTAAACGCCGGTTATCGCCCGAGGATGATTCGTTTTCGCTGCGTGCCTGTCACAGCCCGCAGCGTGAAGTTGAAGTTTTACAGGATTACCTGCTGGGACTGATGGAGGCCGATCCGCAACTGAAACCGCGGGATATTATCGTGATGGTCGCCGATATTGACAGCTATTCACCTTTTATCCAGTCGGTATTTAACGGGGTTAATCGTCAGCGGCATATTCCGTTTGCCATCTCCGATCGCCGTGCCAGTCAGGCCCATCCGGTGATCCAGGCCTTTTTACAGTTACTGTCGCTGCCCGACAGCCGTTTTACGTCGGAAGATGTTCTGGCCCTGCTGGAAGTGCCGGCGCTGGCTGCCCGTTTTTCGATTAATGAACAGGGGCTGCGAACCCTGCGCCACTGGGTGGATGAATCCGGGGTGCGCTGGGGGCTGGATGACAGCAGCGTCAGTGACCTGTCGTTACCGGTGACGGGCCAGCATACCTGGCAGTTTGGCCTGCAACGTATGTTGCTGGGGTATGCCCTGGAAAGTGAGCAGGGTGACTGGCAGGGGATTCTGCCTTATGACGAGTCGGCCGGACTGATGGCCGAACTGGCCGGGCAGCTGGCCGAACTGCTGAGTTGCCTGGCTGACTGGCGTCAGCGTTTACGCCAGTCTCTGTCTCTGCGGGACTGGCAGCCCTGTTGCCGCGAGATGATTGATACCTTTTTTAGCGGCGACACAGACAGTGAAACCGCACTGGCACTGATTGATGAACAGTGGCGGCAGCTGACAGAGCAGGGGATTGAAGCACAGTATCCGGCTCAGATTCCGGTGACCATATTGCGGGATGAATTACGCAGTCTGCTGGACCAGCAGCGTATCAGCCAGCGTTTTCTGGCGGGGCAGGTGAATTTCTGTACCCTGATGCCGATGCGTTCCATTCCGTTTAAGGTAGTCTGCCTGCTGGGAATGAATGACGGTGTTTATCCCCGGACGCTGACCCCTTCCGGATTTGACCTGATGCAGCAATCGACGCGCCGTGGCGATCGCAGTCGCCGGGATGATGACCGTTACCTGTTTCTTGAAGCGCTGGTATCAGCCCGCGACCGTCTGTATATCAGCTATATCGGCCGCAGTATTCAGGATAACCGTGTGCGTCTGCCATCAGTACTGGTGAGTGAACTTTGTGAATATATCTCTCAGAGCTTTTGCCTGCCCGGCGATGAAGCCCTGAACGTGGATGACAGTGCACAGCAGGTACTTGAGCACCTGCTGCATCAGCACAGCCGTACCCCGTTTGCGGCCGAAAACTTTATGCCACAGGCTGCGCGGCAAAGCTTTGCCAGTGAATGGCTGCCTTCTGCCCGCGGTCAGGGAGAAGCCCTGCCATCCTTTGTTCAGCCGCTGGCGGAGTTTTGTTGCGACGAAATATCCCTGGAGGAGTTACTGCGTTTCTGGCGGCATCCGGTGCGGGCCTGGTTTACCCGGCGGCTGGGGGTGAGTTTTCTGGCGGAGGAAGATGACCTGCCGGATACGGAGCCTTTTGTACTGGATAATTTGCAGCGCTATCAGATCAACAGTCAGCTGCTGAATGCCCTGATTTATCAGCAGGACAGTGAGCAGTTTTTCCAGCGGCAGCGGATGGCGGGTCATCTGCCTTACGGGCCTTTTGGCGCCCTGTTCCGCGAAAAACAGTTAGCCGATATGCAGGAGATTGCCAGTCAGGTGAGCGGACAACTGGCCGATACCCGCAGTATTGAGGTGGATCTGGAATTACAGGTACGGCTGACGGGCTGGCTGACCGGGGTACAGGACGACGGTATTCTGCGCTGGCGGCCGGGAGAGCTTAATCTCAGTGATGGCCTGCTATTATGGATTGAGCACGTGGTTTACTGTGCCCTCGGTTACCAGGGGATCAGCCGCATGTACGGACGTAAAAACAGTGGCTGGCGTTTTCTGCCTCTGCCGCCGGAGCAGGCCCTGCAGCAGCTGGAACAGCTGATCGATGGCTTTCTGCAGGGGATGAACCAGCCGTTGTTACTGCTGAACCGTTGCGGTGGCAGCTGGCTGACCAGCAGCCTGAGTGCTGATAAGCAGCAACTGCTGACCGATGAAGAAACCCGGCGCAAGGCATTACAAAAACTGACGGATGCCTGGCAGGGCAGTTTCCAGGTGCCGGGCGAAGGCAGTGATCCTTATTTGCAGCGTCTGTGCCGTGAACCCGGCCCGCAGGTGATTAGCGAAATCTGTGCGGCGGCCGAACAGTGGTATCTGCCGGTGATCCGTGCCCATGTGGCCGAATAACTGCAGCCTGACAGGCCGGACTAAATTAATCATAAGTAAGGGATGATGAATATGCAGCAGGCAGAAGCACTGGACCCGTTAGTTTTACCGTTGCAGGGCCAGAGGCTGATTGAAGCATCTGCCGGGACCGGCAAAACCTACACTATAGGTATTCTCTACCTGCGTTTGTTGCTGGGGCTGGGAGGTGATCATGCATTTCACCGTCCGTTATCGGTGGAAGAAATTCTGGTTGTGACCTTTACCGAGGCGGCGACTGCCGAATTACGTGGCCGTATCCGTAATAATATTCATGGTCTGCGTATTGCCTGTATCCGGGCTGCCGAACCGTCTCCGGCGGAAAGCGGCGGGGCGCTGGCGGAGCAGGATGCCGCCTGGCAGCCATTGCTGGCACAAATTACTGATTTTTCTGGCGCGGCGGCACGGCTGCTGGCGGCAGAGCGGCAGATGGATGAAGCCGCTATATTTACCATCCACGGTTTCTGCCAGCGGATGCTGAATATGAATGCATTTGAATCAGGGATGCTGTTTGAACAGCAACTGGTCGAAAATGAACAGCCTTTGCTCGGGCAGGCGGCCGCAGATTTCTGGCGGCGCTATTGTTACCCGCTGGATGAAGATGTTGCGCGGATCGTACTGGAAACCTTTAGCGGCCCGGAACATTTATTAGCCTCTCTGCTGCCCTGGCTGCAGGGGGAAATGCCGGTGATTAAGTCAGCTCCGGCCGAAGAACAGAGCCTGACCGGGCGGCATGAGCAGAATATTCAGCGGATTAATACACTGAAACAGGCGTGGAGCCAGGCCGCTGACGATCTGCGGGATATTATCGAACAGTCCGGTGTTGATAAGCGCAGTTACAGTAGTAAGCACTTACCTGTATGGCTGGATAAACTGAAACAGTGGGCGGCTACCCCGACCCGCGATTATCAGATCCCTAAAGAGCTGGCGCGTTTCAGTCAGCAGGTACTGGCCGAAAAAACCAAAAAGGGTGAGGTTCCGCAGCATCCGCTGTTTAGCCAGGTCGGGGACTTTCTGCAGCAGCCTGTCACCCTGTATGACTGCCTGGTCAGCCATGCCCTGCGGGAAATCCGTGCCTCCGTGGGATTGCAAAAACGTCAGCATGCCCTGCTGAGTTTCGATGACTTACTGAGTCGTCTGGATTATGCCCTGCAACATGACAGCGGACCGGCACTGGCAGAATCGGTGCGTCAGCGTTATCCGGTGGCGATGATTGATGAATTCCAGGACACAGACCCGCTGCAATACCGGATTTTCAGCACCCTGTATGGCGGTCAGCCACAGCATGCCATGTTACTGATCGGTGACCCGAAACAGGCGATTTATGCATTCCGCGGGGCGGATATTTTTACTTATATCTCTGCCAGAAAAGAAGTCAGTGCTCACTATACCCTGGGGACTAACTGGCGCTCGTCGCCGGGGATGATTACCAGTGTTAATCGCCTGTTTTCGGCAACCGCACAGCCGTTTATTTTCGACGAAATTCCGTTTCAGCCGGTGGCTGCCAGCCCGAAGAACCATGCCCTGAGCCTGCGGCTGGACGGGGTCAGCCAGCCGGCAATGCGCCTGTGGCTGGCTCCCGGTGAAGGTATGGGGGTAAGTGAGTACCAGCAATTTATGGCCAGCCAGGCGGCAAATGATATTGCCCGCTGGCTGATCGCCGGGCAGCAGGGAACCGCCTGTTTTGTTGACAGCCAGCAACGTGAGATGCCCGTGACCGCTGCCGATATTACCGTACTGGTCCGCAGCCGCCAGGAGGCCGGCCTGATACGCGAGGCCTTACAGGCTAACGGGATTGCGTCGGTGTACCTTTCCAGCCGCGACAGTGTCTATCAGACTGCTGAAGCGCGGGAACTGTTGTGGATTTTACAGGCGGTGCTGGCCCCGGAACAGGAACGTACCCTGCGTACCGCCCTGGCAACCTCGGTGATGGGGCTGGATGCCGCGGCACTGGAACAGATAAGCCAGCACAGTGAAGGCTGGGATGCGATGACCGATCTGTTTGCCGGCTGGCAGCAGCTGTGGCGTCAGTCGGGGGTGCTGCCGATGCTGCGGGATGTGATGATAAAACAGCAACTGGCAGAAAATCTGCTGGCCAGTGAGGGCGGCGAGCGGCGGCTGACGGATATTATGCATCTGGGCGAACTATTGCAGGAAGCGGCAGTACAGCTCGACAGTCCGCACGCGCTGGTGCGTTTTCTCAGCCGTCAGATATTGCACCCGGACATTAATGGCAGCAGTCAGCAGTTACGCCTCGAAAGTGACCGTCATCTGGTACAGATAGTCACGATCCATAAATCGAAAGGGCTGGAGTATCCGTTAGTCTGGCTGCCGTTTGCCGCCAGCTGGCGGCCTGCAGATGCGGCCCTGTATCATGACCGGGACAGTTTAGCCGCGGTTCTGGATTTACAGCAGGAACCACAGAGTATGCAACTGGCCGAACAGGAACGACTGGCCGAAGATTTACGTCTGTTGTACGTGGCACTGACCCGGTCAGTCTGGCATTGCAGCATCGGGGTGGCCCCGTTATTCCGTGGTAACCGCAAACCACAGGGTGAAACCGACCTGCACCACAGTGCGATTGGTTATTTATTGCAACAGGGGCAGCCTGCCAGTGCCACTGAATTATCGGCGCGGTTAACACAACTGGCCGATGACAATATTGCCATTAGCGTGGCGGATAACCCGCCGGCCGCCCGCTGGCAGGACAATGTTGCGGCAGATCCGCAACTGGCCAGCCGTCGCCTGACCCGTTCACTGAATGATTTCTGGCGGGTGACCAGTTATTCCGGCCTGCAGCGTCACGGCAGTGCACGTTTACTGGATGTTATGCCGGGATTTGATATTGATGCGGCCGGAGAGCAACAGACAGAGCAACCGCCGCAGCTGACGGCCCACCATTTTCCCCGTGGCGCGGGGCCGGGAACCTTTTTACACAGCCTGTTTGAACAGCTGGATTTCAGCCAGCCGGTCCCTGAGCCCTGGCTGGCTGAACAGGTCGCTGCCCATGGCTATCCGCCCCACTTGGTGCCGGTATTGCAGCAGTGGCTGGAGACTTTGCTGACCACCCCGTTACTGGATGAAGGCCTGTCCCTGTCGGCGCTGCCGGCGGGTGACCGGCTGGCGGAGATGGAGTTTTATCTGCCGATTAAGGGGCTGTTACAGCCGCAGGCGCTGGATGCCCTGATGCGGCGCTATGATCCTCTGTCACAACAGGCGGCTCCGGTGGATTTTTATCAGGTACAGGGGATGCTGAAAGGTTTTATTGACCTGGTGTTCCGCTGGCAGGGTAAATATTATTTGCTGGACTATAAATCTAACTGGCTGGGGGCTGACAGCAGTGCCTATACACCTCAGGCGATGCAACAGGCGATGACTGACCACCGTTATGATCTGCAGTATCAGCTCTATAGCCTGGCGCTGCACCGTTATCTGGCCCACCGTATCCCTGACTATGGCTACCGGCAGCATTTCGGCGGGGTATTCTATCTTTTCCTGCGCGGGATGGGCGGTGAACAGCCGGAGAACGGCGTGTTTTTTACCCGCCCGGCGGAAGCGTTTATACAACAGCTGGACAGTCTGTTTGCCGGACAGGAAGGAGTCAGCGATGACTGAATTTGAACAGTTACTGAAACAGGCGCAGGAAGCGCAGATGTTCCGTCCGCTGGATGTGCGTTTTGCACAGCTGACGGAGAACAGCGGTTCTGCGCCGCGCCTGCTGGCCGCCGCCTGCCTCAGTGCCAGTACCGGCGAAGGGCATGTCTGCCTGCCGTTAGCCTTGCTGCGTCCGGAGGCGTTATACAGCGGGCGTCAGCTGACGCTGGCGCAGGCCCTGTGGCAGGCAGCTGGTGCGCCGCAGACGGTCAGCCAATGGCAACAGCTGCTCAGTGAGTGGCAGGCGGTCAGTGAGGGCTCACTGGCGACGCCGCTGGTGTTATCCGGTCAGCGGCTGTATCTGCACCGCATGTGGCACTATGAGCGACAGGTGGCCGGATTTTTCTCGGCTGATTTTCGTGCCGATCCTCCGGACAGCCGGCAAATACGGCAGGTGCTGGATCAGCTGTTTGGTGAGGCCGGCGATAACTGGCAAAAAGTGGCGGCCGCGGTAGCCCTGACCAGACAGCATGCCGTGATTTCCGGCGGGCCGGGAACCGGCAAAACGACCACCGTGGCACGACTGCTGGCGGCCTTATTGCTGCTTGAACCGCGGCGCTTACGTATCCGTATGGCGGCCCCGACCGGTAAAGCCGCGGCCAGGCTGACTGAGTCACTGGGCAAGGCCCTGCAGGCTTTGCCGGTGGATGATACCCTGAAAGCACGTTTTCCGGATGAGGCGACAACCCTGCACCGGCTGCTGGGGGCACGGCCGGGGACCCGCCGGTTACGTTACCATGCGGGTAACCCGCTGCACCTGGATGTCCTGGTGGTGGATGAAGCGTCGATGGTTGATTTATCGATGATGGCATCGCTGATCAGCGCCTTACCGGCCACTGCGCGGGTGATTTTTCTCGGTGACCGCGATCAGCTGGCCTCGGTGGAAGCCGGGGCGGTACTGGGAGATATCTGTCGTTGTGCAGAGTATGGTTACAGCCCGCAACGGGCCAGAGAACTGGCACAACTGACGGGGGCGCAGCTCACCGGGCAGGAGATACCGGATGCGCCACGGGTCCGTGATAGTCTGTGTCTGTTACAACAGAGCTACCGGTTTGCTGCCGGATCAGGGATTGGGCAACTGGCTGCAGCGGTGAATCAGGGCGATACCGCCCGGTTTAACCGGGTGCGGCAGGAGGGCTACCAGGATATCGCATTACAGCCTCTGGAGTGTGCTGAACACTGGGTAACTATGCTCAACGATATCAGTGATGGCTACGGGCCGGTACTGGAAATGATCCGGCGTCAGGCACCGGCCGCAGAGGTATTGCAGGCGTTCAGCCGTTATCAGCTGTTATGTGCATTACGTGAAGGGCCTTTTGGGGTCAGCGGCCTCAACCAGCGCATTGAACAACGGCTCCGTCAGCAGCAGCGGCTGGCAACCAGTGCAGGAAACAGCCACTGGTACAGGGGACGGCCGGTAATGATCACCCGTAATGACAGTGCGCTGGGGTTATTTAACGGTGATATTGGTATTACGATGGCCGATAACAGCGGTCAGCTGAAAGTCCACTTTATGCTGCCTGATGGTAACGTCAAAGCGGTGCAACCCAGTCGTTTACCTCCCCATGATACGGCATGGGCGATGACCGTCCATAAATCTCAGGGGTCCGAGTTTGACCATACGGCACTGGTACTGCCGCCACAGTTCAGCCCGGTACTGACCCGTGAGCTGGTATATACGGCCATTACCCGCGCCCGCAGGCAACTGACCATTTACAGTGATGAACTGCTGTTTCTCCGGGCGATACAATCACGGACGCAGCGGCGCAGCGGGCTGACCGATCAGCTTTCCCGCGACCCGGCAGCATAATATCTCCCCTTGCCCGCAGGCGGGGGAGTTAAGGTATCAGGTCAGGCTCAGCATCAGTACTTTGGAGCGGCGCTGATAGTTGTACATTTTCTTTTTGGTTTCCGGTAAAGAGTCGATATCGACCGGCACAAAACCCCGCTCCTGGAACCAGTGGATGCTGCGGGTGGTCAGGACAAAAATTTTCCGGAGCCCCGCCATTCTTGCCTGCAGGCAGATGTGCTGTAACAGCAGGTCGCCGCGCGAAGAACTGCGGTATTCCGGATGCACCGCCACACAGGCCATTTCACCAATCATTTCATCGGCGAAAGGATAGAGTGCCGCACAGGCGATGGTCAGATTATCGCGTACCACGACGGTGAATTTATTAATCTCCATTTCCAGTTGTTCCCGTGAGCGGCGCACGAGGATCCCTTGCTGCTCAAGCGGCTGGATCAGATCCAGGATGCCACCGATATCATCGATCGTCGCTTTACGGATCTGTTCAGCAGATTCCATAACAACCTGAGTCCCGATCCCATCGCGTGAGAACAGCTCCTGTAACAGGGCACCGTCTTCCTGATAGCTGATCAGATGACTGCGGCGAATACCACTGCGGCAGGCCTGTACTGCCCCCCGTAAAAAACGTACGGTACCGGACAGATAGTTGCCCTGCTGTTCAAAAGCATCAATCCGTTGCTGTGCCTGATTCGGGAACATTTCAGAGACAATGTTACCTGCCTCGTCGGCGACCCCCTGTCCGGAGCAGAAACCGATCATTTTTTCGGCTTTCAGCTTTATCGCCACCTGAGTGGCAATTTCTTCTGATGGCAGGTTAAAACTTTCTCCGGTGACCGACACGGCGACTGGGCCGATTAACACAATGGCATCGTTATCCAGCTGACGGTGAATCGCCTGATGATCAATGCGGCGGATACGTCCTGAATGGCAGTAGTCGACCCCGTCATCGACGCCCAGCGGCTGAGCAATCACAAAATTGCCGCTGACAACATTAATATGGGCGCCCTGCAAAGGCGTATTACCGAGACTCATGGAAAGGCGGGCAGTGATTTCCAGTTGCAGCCGGCCTGCGGCCTGTTTTACCAGTTCCAGGGAGGCAGCATCGGTGACACGGGTGTGTTTGTGATACCGGGGGGCTATCTGATGGTCGGCCAGGTTGGCATCAATTTGCGGACGTGCGCCGTAGACCAGCACCAGGCGAATACCCAGGCTATGCAGTAAGCCGATATCGTTCACAATACCGGAAAAGTTGTCATGCTCGATGGCTTCACCACCCAGCATAATGACAAAGGTCTTGCCACGATGGGCATTAATATACGGGACCGTATGACGAAACCCCTGCACTAATTCGGTACTACGTTCCTTCACGGCACACTCCGGAGTGAATTGTTATTCTGTTTTTATGTATTTTTATTCTTTTCCGGAGGGATTTGCAAGGGCTGAAACTGACGTTTTTTTACCAATTTAATCGTGCCAAACCAGGTAATAAACTTCATTATCATGGAGTTCCGTAAATATTGTACCGGCCGTTAAGCAAAATTGTTTTCTTTCACCAGCCACTGTTTGTTCTCTTTTTAACCCTATGGACAGGATGTCTATGTCAGCAGAATATCCGTTTTTCAGCCGTCGCCGGTTATTACAGGCCACTGCCGTATCAGCCTTACTGGCAGTTACCCGTACCCGCGGTGCGGCAGGGCCGGTGATGATTGCGGTGCGTATCTGGCCGTCATCAGCCTATACACGGGTTACCCTTGAATCGAGCGGGCCATTACGTTATCGCCAGTTCAGGCTGAATGATCCTGAACGTCTGGTGGTGGATATTGAAGATGTGCAACTGAACCAGGTGGTGAAACAGGCGGCCGGCAGCGTCAGCAGTACCGACCCGTATCTGCGTGAAGTGAGGGCCGGACAGTTTACGGCCACGACGCTACGCATTGTGCTGGTGCTGAAGCAGCAGGTCACGCCGAAAATATTTGCCCTTACCCCGGTTGCTGATTTTAAGCACCGGCTGGTGGTCGATCTTTATTCCGGCCTCAATACCGACGGTGACCCGCTGACCGCCTTTCTTGCCCGTTATTCCGCCGGCGAAGCCGTGACGCCGCCAGCGCCGGGTAAAGCTGGCCGCGATCGTCCGCTGATCGTGATGATCGATCCCGGCCATGGCGGGGAGGATCCGGGCGCGCGTGGCAAAGCGGGCACCCGTGAGAAAGATATTGTACTGAGTATCAGCCGCCGTCTGAAAAAACTGATAGATAAACAGCCACTGATGACCGCCTTTATGACCCGCAGTGATGATGTTTTTATTCCGCTGCAGGTCCGTGTGGCCAAAGCTCAGCGCCTGAAAGCCGATATGTTGATATCCATTCATGCTGATTCTTTTACCCGTCCTGCCGCCAACGGCGCTTCCGTATTTGCCTTATCAACCCGCGGGGCCACTTCGGCCGCTGCCCGCTTTCTGGCGGACAGTCAGAATGCCTCGGACAGTATTGGCGGGGTTAATCTCAGTGGTGACCTTTACCTGGATCGTACCCTGTTCGATATGCTGCAACGCCGGACCATCAGCGACAGCCTTAAACTGGGGCAGCATATGCTGCGGCATATGGGGAAAATAACCCGTCTGCATAAACAACAGGTCGATCAGGCCGGGTTTGCCGTATTAAAAGCACCGGATATTCCGTCTGTACTGGTAGAAACGGCATTTATCAGCCATCCGCAGGAAGAGAAAAAACTGCGCACAGCTGGTTATCAGCAGCAGGTGGCAGAGGCGATTGTCGGGGGAATTAAATATTATCTGGCAGAGAGGCGGAACGTTTAAGGCATTTTCCTCTGCCAGTGGCAGAGGAAAATATGAAGGGCACAATCAGACGGCGGATTTCACCTTATCTCCGGCATCCCGTCCGGCGAGGAATCCGTAAAAGATATAGCCCAGCAGGGTGATAATAGTGCCGCCGAAAACGGCTTCCACACCGCAGGAATACACACCGTAGATACTGTACAGCACGGCGAAAGTACTGACGATGGAGGCAACCCGGTACTGAGATTTCGTCACATGGTTTTTCTGCATCATTACCTGCAAACCGGTCATGGATAATACGTAAGGCACCATATTAATAAATACCGCCAGGTTTAACAGCATGTTGAACTGTTTCAGCAGGTTAGGCGAAATAGTCATGGAAGCCAGTAACAACTCCAGTACCAGCATAATCAGCATACCGGCAACAGGCGCATCGCTTTTGCTGACTTTAGCGAATACCTGCGGGAATAATTTATCATCGGCCGCAGATTTCGATACCTGCGCATTGGTGAACTGCCAGCCCAGCAGGGAACCGATACAGGCAATAACCGCCAGTGCGGTAATAATCTGACCTACCAGCGGGGTAAACATCATTGAGAATACCAGCCCGAAAGGAGCATCGGAGGTTACCAGTTGTGCATTCGGGACAATCCCCTGAATAACTGTGGTGGAGGCGATATAAACAATAGCGGCAAACCCGGTACCAAACAGACATGCCAGCGGGACATTACGTTCCGGATTTTCTACCGCATCAGAGTTAGCCCCTGCCGATTCAACACCGAGGAAAGCCCACAGAGTCAGTGAGATACCTGAAGAGATAGCACCACCGGTAGACATGGAATGAGGGTTCCAGGCCGCACTGAAGATAGCCGGATCGAACCAGAACCAGCCGAGTACAGACAGCCCGGCAACCGGAATAATGATACCCCAGATAGTAATGTTCGAGATTTTACCGGTGATTTTAGGCCCTTTAAAGTTAGCAACCATAGTGACGACCAGGATGGCGACAACTGTCAGGAAGGTATGCACCGGTGAACTTTTGATCCAGGGGGCAAACGGAGCCATATAACCCGCAGCGGAGACAGCAATAGCCACACAACTGATAACCAGACAAATATAGTAGGTATAAGAGGCAATAAAGAAGGCCGATTTTCCGTGGGCTTCTGCGGCATAAGCGGACATCCCGCCTGAGCGGCGGCACAGTGCACCACATTTGGCGAAGGTATAGGCGATACACATCGCACCGACGACAGTAACTGCCCACGATAAAATGGAAATTGCACCCGTTTCCGCAAGGCTGGCGGGCAGCATGATAATACCTGAGCCCATCATATTTACGGCCACGAGAACGGTCAGGTCAACGACCCCCATTTTCCTGGAATTTGAAGCCATAACATTCTCCTGGTTTAATGTAATCCGGCAGATTTATTATCAATATTTAAATTCATTTATTGTGAATTTAAATATTGATGGTTGTTTTATTAATTAGCTTTTTGCTGGCTATAAAGTAAAGGTAATTACCGGAAATTAAAATTGATCAATATCAAGAAATAACCCTAAAAAATTATTTTTATATAAATATTCAGATATCATCTTTTGATAAATATATATTCTAATGGTTTGTTTTTATTGTGTTTTTTGTTCTATCTTCTGCGAATCATTGATATTAAAAAACAGACCATTTGAATGACTATTTAAATATTTTTTTTCGGCAAAAAATAGGCTGGAAAAAATAAAGTCTATAGTTTAATTTCCTCTTCATCAGGTCAGTGAGTTTATTGATAATCTCTCTTTCACCAGGTATCTGAACATTTATTGCTTACTTTTATAATAAGTAATATCCGCCCTGATCATTTATACAAAGTATAATAATGAGGATCTTATGTGTGATAAAAACTATTTAGTGGTTGTGAATAAGGCTATAAGCACCACAACACCACTGACGCCGATAGAGCAAACTGTCGAAAAAATCACCACGTCGTTGTTTAGCAAAGGGGAGCAGGTCAGATTCTCTGCCAACTATGCTGAAGCCACTAACTATGTCAGCTCCACCGCCCCGGTCGACTGCGTGATGCTGGAGTGGGCTCCGGAGAAAAGTGCAGAAATTACTGCATTTTTAAAACAGTTACGTATCCGTCACGAAAAAGCCCCCGCATTTCTGCTGATTAATTCTCACCAGGATAATGCATCAGTCACAGCGGAAGTGATGGGTGATGTCAGCGAAACGTTCCTGGTTCTGGACGATACCACTGACTTTATTGTCGGCCGTTTACAGTCCGCCGTCGCCCGCTATGAAAAAGTCATTATGCCGCCACTGATGGCGGCAATGATGAAATATGCCAAAGAGAAAGAATATTCATGGTCAGCGCCGGGACATCAGGGCGGTATTGGCTTCTGTAAAACGCCGGTGGGCCGTAAATTCTTTGATTTCTACGGTGAGAATATCTTCCGTACCGATATGGGTATTGAAAGGGCGTGTCTTGGCTCGATGCTGGATCATACGGGGGCTTTTGGTGACAGTGAAAAATATATTGCCGGTGTATTTGGTGCCGACCGCTCTTATTCACTGGTCGTCGGGACGTCCGGGGCTAACCGTACCATAATGCAGGCTTGCTGTACCGATCAGGATATTGCTATCTGTGACCGTAACAGCCATAAGTCCATTGAACAGGGATTAATGTTAACCGGTGTTCATCCGGTATATATGACACCGACCCGGAATGCTTACGGCATTATCGGACCTATCCCGAAAGCACAGATGCAGCCGCAAGCATTACAGGCACAAATTAAACAGAACCGGTTTGCCAGTCACGCGGCTAACCCGCGTCCGGTGTACAGTGTGGTGACTAACTGTACCTACGACGGTCTTATCTATAACGGTGATACTATTCAGCACCTGCTGGGGCAGAGCTGTGACCGTATTCACTATGATGAAGCCTGGTTCGGTTATTCCCGCTTTAACCCGATTTATAAAAGCTTCCATGCAATGCGTGGTGATAAAGCGGCACATACGGCCGATCAGCCAACAATTTTTGCCACTCACTCGACCCATAAATTACTGAATGCACTTTCTCAGGCGTCTTATATTCATATCCGTGAAGGGCGCGGTAATGTGAAACCGGCTCAGTTCAGCCAGGCGTATATGATGCATGCCACCACCTCACCGCTGTATTCTATTGCGGCGTCTAACGATGTGGCAGCAGCGATGATGGAAGGTAATCAGGGGGTTAATTTAACCACCGAAGTTATTGAAGAAGCCGTTGAGTTCCGTCAGGCAGTGGCCCGTGCTTACCGTGACGCAGAGCAGAATAATGACTGGTTCTTTAAACCGTGGAACGCTGAGACGGTAACCTGTCCGCGGACCGGCAACCGCTATGCGTTTGCGGATGCACCGGAAGAGTTACTGGTGAAAGAGCAGTCGTGCTGGACCCTGGATCCGCAGGACAGCTGGCACGGGTTTAATGATCTGGATGAAAACTGGGTGATGCTGGATCCGGTGAAAGTCAGTCTGCTGACACCGGGCCTGAACGGCGATGGCAGCCTGCAGGATAATGGTGTCCCGGCCGCGCTGGTTACTGCTTATCTGTCCAGTCTCGGGATTGTGCCTACCCGGACCACCGATTTCCAGGTCATGTTCCTGTTCTCTATGGGGGTGACCAAAGGTAAATGGGCAACTCTGATGAACAGCCTGATTTCGTTCAAAAAACATTATGATGCTGATGCATTGTTATCTGAAGTTTTACCGGGACTGGTCGAAACAGATCCTGAATTGTATGGCACGATGACCATGCAGCAACTGGGTCAGCGGATGATTAGTTTCCTGAAAACCCATAATCCGAGCGAACAGCTGAATAAAGCCTATTCAACTCTGCCGCAGATGGATATGCTGCCACGTGATGCTTATACCCAGCTGGTCAGAGACAATACTGAACTGGTATCCATCTATGATCTGGCGGGCCGTACTGCCGCGAACTCGGTAATCCCTTATCCGCCAGGAATTCCGATGCTGATGTCCGGTGAAAACTTCGGTGATAAAAACAGTCCGCAGATCGCTTACCTGCAGGCGTTACAGGCATGGGATGATGCCTTCCCGGGCTTTGAACATGAAACGGAAGGTGCCGAAAAAGAGCAGGGTGTTTATCACGTCATGTGCGTCAAGGCAGTATAACGCTACGGTTCTGAGCATTCAGTATTTATAAGTACAGCGATATTATCTGTACTTAGCATCGGGCAGCAGGGGAAACTTTGCTGCCTTTTTATTCTCAGGACGTAAAAATAATTATTCATTTATAAATGTTCAGGGTTATTTATATAAGAACTTCTTAGATCAGTATGTTTGTCATTAAAAGTTATCGGATGTATTTATTTGTGCGGCTTCTGTACATATAATGCTATAGCCGCTGAGATACATGATTAAAGTCAATGAATGATTAGTATATGAATATTTATCGGGAATATTCTGGCCGGAAATGGTATTTCTGTGCGCACAACAATAATGTTCCCTATGTATTAATTAATTCAGAGAAACACCATGGCCGATATCATAAAAAACATTAAACATTTAGACCTCGATAAAGCATTTCAGCAGCTATTAAGAGAGGAACGATTTGGCTCTCAGGCCGAATTTGTCGATTATCTGACTGCCAATGGCTTTGAACATATTAACCAGTCCAAAGTTTCCCGTATGCTGACCAGCTATGGCGCGGTACGCACCCGTAATGCGCGGATGGAAATGGTTTATTGTCTGCCCGCCGAACGGGGTATTCCCACGGCAAAAACTACCCTGAAAAGCTCAGTTCTGAGTGTTGAAACCAATGACTGGATGGTCGTTGCCCATACGGTGCCCGGAGCGGCTCCCCTGATTGCCCGGTTACTTGATTCCTGTGGTAAATCTGATGGAATATTAGGTACAGTTGCCGGTGATGATACTATTTTTGTCGTTCCTGTAATTGGTATTAATTCTCAGCAGTTACATCAGTCAGTGGTCAGTATTCTTAATTCCGACGGATAATGGAAATAACTATCCGTATTCAGTGAATAAATAATGGATTATATTTTCTGTGGTCAACTTATATGAAGGTGATTTATGGATATAAAATATATTCTGGCTGAAAAAGTCAGACAGGCAATGACACAATGTCATATAACCACAGATAAGCCGGTTTCAGCCCGTCCTTCAGCCAGGCCAGAATATGGTGATTATCAGATAGACAGTATGATGGCAATTGCCAAATCACAGGCAACGGACCCGCTGAAATTAGCGCAACGGGTTGCCGGCGAGCTGATGAATAATTCACAGTACCGGCATATTATTGCCCGGGCAGAGGCCGTTCACCCCGGGTTTATTAATCTGTTTCTTAATGATCGCTGGTTACTGGAGCAGGCAGAGCTGGCATTTAATGATCCGCGTTCAGGGGTGGCCAGACAACCGGCACAACATGTGGTGGTGGATTATTCTTCACCGAATGTCGCTAAAGAGATGCACGTCGGGCATTTACGTTCGACCATTATCGGTGATGCCAGTGTCAGAACTCTGGAATTTCTCGGTCATAAGGTGACCCGGGTTAATCATATTGGTGACTGGGGAACCCAGTTCGGGATGCTGATCACTTATCTGGAACTGGCCGAAAACGACGGAAATATTTCGCTGTCTGATCTGGAGGGTTTTTATCGTGCGGCGAAAAAACGCTACGATGAGGATCCGGCCTTTGCCCTGAAAGCCCGCAGTTATGTGGTGAAATTACAGCAGGGCGATGAATATTGCCGCCGGATGTGGCATAAGCTGGTGGATATCTCCATGGCCCAGAACCAGAAGAACTA
Source organism: Tatumella sp. JGM130 (assembly GCF_018257525.1). NCBI lineage: Bacteria > Pseudomonadati > Pseudomonadota > Gammaproteobacteria > Enterobacterales > Erwiniaceae > Tatumella > Tatumella sp. JGM130. The sequence continues at coordinate 70,934 of NZ_JAERJS010000008.1, forward strand.
TGACCGGTTAGGGGTATCGTTACAGCGCAAAGATATCCGCGGCGAAAGTGCTTATAACGATATGCTGCCGGAGATTGTGGATGATCTGCTGGAGCGGGGGATTGCCACCGCCGAACAAGAGACGGTTATGGTTTTTCTGGACAGTTACCGTAATAAGCAGGGAGAACCGATGGGGGTTATTGTCCGTAAGCAGGATGGCGGATACCTGTACACCACCACGGATATTGCCTGTGCCAAATACCGTTATCAGGCCCTGCACACTGACCGGATCCTTTACTATATTGATGCCCGGCAACACCAGCATTTAATGATGGCCTGGGAAATTGTGCGCCGTGCCGGTTATGTTCCCCCGCAGGTCAGCCTGGAGCACCATAAGTTCGGTATGATGCTGGACAAAGAGGGTAAACCCTTTAAAACCCGTGAAGGGGGAACCATACGGCTGGCAGAGTTGCTGGAAGAAGCGGTGGTGCGTGCTCATAAACTGGTCAGCGAAAAATCCCCCGATTTATCGGCTGCAGAGCTGACGGAGCTTTCAGAAGTGATTGGAATTGGGGCGGTAAAATACGCTGATCTGTCGAAAAACCGTATCACCGACTATGTGTTTGACTGGGATACCATGCTCAGCTTTGAAGGAAATACGGCCCCTTATATTCAGTATGCCTGTGCACGTATCAGTTCGATATTGCGCAAAGCGGAAAGCAGTCATCCGCTGGCCACGACTTTATCAGGCGATCTGCTGTTCAGCTCGGCAACTGAACGTTCCCTGACAGTGAAACTGCTGCAGTTTGAAGAGGCGCTGCTGGCGGTGGCGAAAGAGGGGATGCCGAATATTATGTGTAATTACCTGTATGAACTGGCGTCGCTGTTCTCTGGTTTTTATGCCAGTTCACCGATCCTCAGCCATGATCATCCGGCGGAACGGCAAAGCCGTCTGGCGCTGGCCGCGCTTACCGGGCGGGTATTACGTCAGGGGATGGATACCCTGGGGTTAAAAGCGCCGCAAAGAATGTAATGTTTAACCGCAGGCCGTCAGGCCTGCTATATTGCAGACCAAAAAAAAGCTTATCAAATATGATTTGATAAGCTTTCTTAGTATTGGTTGCGGGGGCCGGATTTGAACCGACGACCTTCGGGTTATGAGCCCGACGAGCTACCAGGCTGCTCCACCCCGCGTCCGTGGATGCGCACTATACTCTTCATGGCCTCTGATGCAACCCATTTTGCAGAAAAACCGTAAAAAAAACCGCGGGCTGCTGAATTTTCCGGCACTTTTTGTTTTTTTATGTAAATCCCCGGCACCGGCCGGACGGATGATTTAATTATTATCATCCCTCTGCTATCTTCGCCTCAGATTATCTATTGAAGGCAGCGTAATGAAAGGAAACTGGGCGAAATATGCAGTGACAGGGGCATTTCTGGCCATATTAGCCGGATGTTCTTCAAAACCCACTGATCGAGGTCAGCAGTATAAAGACGGAATACTGGAACAGCCGTTTGCATTAGTGAATCAGCCTAATGCCAAAGGGATACCGGTCAATGCCCGTGATTTTGCCGAGCAGGTCCGGCAGATCCAGCTGGCATCCGGCGGATTATTTAACCGTAATCTCGGGACTTACCAGGCGATTGAGAACTGGCTGGCGGCCGGAGGAAATACCCGGCAATTACGTCAGTTCGGGGTAAATGCCTGGCAGATGGAGGGGATGGATAATTACGGTAACGTGCAGTTTACGGGCTACTATACGCCAGTGATCGAAGCCCGTTATACCCGACAGGGTGAATTCCAGTACCCGATCTATCGTATGCCGCCGCGGAAACGCGGATATAAATTACCCAGCCGTGCTGAAATTTATAACGGAGCTATCAGTTCACGTTACGTGATTGCGTGGAGTAATTCATTAATTGATAACTTTATGATGGATGTGCAGGGCAGTGGTTACGTCGATTACGGTGATGGCCGGCCACTGACCTTTTTCGGCTATGCCGGTAAAAATGGCTGGGGCTACCACAGTATCGGTAAAGAACTGATCGATCGCGGCGAAGTAAAGCGTGAAGATATGTCGATGCAGGCGATCCGCGAGTGGGCTCAGAACCATTCCTACCCGCAAGTGCGTGCTTTGCTTGAAACAAATCCGTCGTTTGTGTTTTTTAAACCCGAAGAATATACCCCGGTGCGGGGCGCCAGCGCGGTACCGTTGATTGCTAAAGCCTCGGTGGCTTCCGACCGCTCCCTTATCCCGCCCGGTACTGTGTTACTGGCGGAGATCCCGCAACTGAATGATAAAGGGAAATTTAACGGCACTTACCAGATGCGGCTGATGGTGGCGCTGGATGTCGGCGGAGCGATAAAAGGACAGCATTTCGATATTTATCAGGGGATTGGGCCGGAAGCGGCACATCTTGCCGGTTTTTATAATCACTATGGCCGCGTCTGGGTGTTAAAATCAGCCCCGGGGACAGGTGTGCTGACCCGGTAACGGATCCCGCTGCGGGGCCGGTCAGCCGATTATCCGCCGGGCGGTGTTGCCCGGCGGCAGAAAGTAAAATGAACAGAAAGAGGATCTATGCCGGAAGTTACCGAGGCCTGGCGCCAGCGTTTTGGCGGTACTGGCCGCCTGTATGGTGAGCAGGCGCTGAATTTTTTTGCTGAGGCTCGTTTTTGCGTTATCGGTATTGGTGGCGTCGGGTCATGGGCGGCTGAGGCATTAGCCCGCACGGGTATCGGCAGCCTGACATTGATCGATATGGATGATGTGTGTGTGACAAATACCAACCGGCAAATTCATGCATTGCGCGGTAATACCGGTCAGTCTAAAACGGAGGTGATGGCGGAGCGTATCCGGCAGATTAACCCGCAGTGTGAGGTTGTGTGTGTGGATGATTTTGTGACGCCGGACAATGTTGCACAGTTAATCGGTGACGGGTTTGATTATGTCATTGATGCGATTGACAGTGTCAGACCAAAGGCTGCCTTACTGGCCTATTGCCGTCGTCACAAAATACCGCTGATCACCACCGGTGGTGCGGGCGGCCAGACTGACCCGACACAGATTGCGGTGGCTGACCTGGCGAAAACCATTCAGGATCCGCTGGCAGCCAAACTGCGTGAACGGCTGAAATCTGATTTCTCAATAGTCAAAAACAGCAAGGGTAAGCTGGGAATAGACTGTGTGTTTTCCACCGAAGCGCTGGTCTACCCGCAACCGGACGGCAGCGTATGTGCCTCGCGCAGTACAGCGGAAGGCCCGAAGCGCATGGATTGTGCCTCGGGTTTCGGGGCAGCAACCATGGTTACTGCCAGCTTTGGTTTTATTGCTGTTTCCCATGCCCTGAAAAAGTATATTGCCCGTAAACAGCGTCAGCTGGCTGCCGTGGCAGCACAGGAATAAGCGGGTATCAGGCGGTGGCAGCCCTCAGACGGATGGCGGCGGCCAGAGCATCCAGTCCGCTGCTGCGGCTGGCACTTAGCTGGTTTTTCAGGCCCAGCCGCTCAAATATCTGTAACGGATCAAGCACAGCCAGTTCACTGGCTGTTTTCCCTTCGCACTCCGTCAGTAACACGGCCAGCAGTCCTTTGACGATCCGCCCCTCACTGTCACCGTAAAAATGAAAGCGGCCATTATCCAGTAACTGGCTGCCGAGCCAGACACGGTTTTCACAGCCGGAAATTTCAATCTCAGGTTGTTTCAGCTCTTCCGGTAGTGCGGGTAATTTTTTACTCAGCAGGATCAACTGCCGGTAACGTTCTTCCCAGTGGCTGAATGCAGAAAACTGCTCAGCTAACTGTGCGGCGGTGATTTCTGTGGCAAACGGATGCGGGGCAATCACAGGGGACATAAAGTTACTCACTTAGTAGCTGAACAGCAGTACTGACTGCACGAACCAGCGCGCTGACATCCTGCTGATTATTATAAGGGGCAAATGACGCGCGTACGGTACCTTCAGTATGCAGCGCGGTCATCAGCGGTGCGGCACAATGCTGGCCGGCACGCAGGGCAATCTGCTGCTCGGCCAGTAAGGTGACCAGATCAGATGCATGGATCCCCTGCACCGTAAAGGAGAGCAGCGGTGCGTTATGCTGGCGGAAACTGCGGAATCCCGGCAGCGCTGCCAGCTGTGTTTCTGCCGCCTCTGCCAGTGCACGGCTCCAGTGTTCGGCAGCCTGATGGTCGAGTGCGGATAAGAAATCGAGGGTTGCAGCGAAGGCATACACCCCCGCAATATTGGGGGTGCCTGCTTCGAAGCCCCAGGGGGCCGGTCGCGCGGTGAAGCCGTCAAAACTGACCTGCTCGATCATTTTTCCCCCGCCGACCGAAGGGGTCATCTCCTGCAGCCGCTGTTCTCTGGCAAACAGGACGCCCAGCCCGGTCGGGCCGTACATTTTATGGGCAGAAAAAACATAGAAATCAATCGGCAATGCCTGTAAGTCAGGGGGCTGATGTACCACGCCCTGGGCACCATCAACCAGTACTTTTACGCCGGCCGCCTGCGCCAGCCGGGTGATTTTTTCCAGATCCGGCATAACACCGGTGACATTTGACATCTGGCTGACGGCCAGTAACCGGGTGCGTGCATTCAGCAGTGCCGGCAGCAGGTCATAACGGGGTAAACCGGCAGAGGTGACCGGCCATTTGACCACTTTTGCGCCGCGGGCTGCGGCCACCATCAGCCACGGAATAAGGTTCGCGTGATGTTCCATTTCACTGACCAGTATTTCGTCGCCGGGCTGCAATTGCCCGGCCAGCCAGCTATTTGCGACCAGATTAATGGATTCTGTGGTGCCACGGGTCCAGATGATTTGTTGTGTCGCTCCGGCATTCAGCCACTCTGCAACCTGCTGGCGGGTATTTTCATAGCGCCTGGTCATCCTGCGGGCTCCGCTGTGCTGGCTGCGATGGACGGTACCGGCACTCTGGTAAAATGCGGTACTGGCGTTGATCATTGCCAGTGGTTTCAGGGCTGTCGCAGCACTGTCCAGATAAATTTCATCTTTGTCCAGCGCCGGGAACTGGCGGCGGAAGTCCGCAGGGTTAAAACCATTCATAACGTACTCTTGTCCGATAAATTTAAGATAAGGCTGAAAACCGGGCCGCTGACTGGCAAGTTGCCCGGTTTGTCATATGCTTTATGTAGCCGACTGTTGTCACTACAGGATGACAGTGCTGATCGCGATCAACAGTCAGGTCGTACCATGAAATAATGGCTGACAGTGTAAGATACTCTTAAGGAGATAATAAATGAAAAAGCCAGTCGCAGCAGTTTTCGTTATTTCAGCGCTTGTGTTCACTCTGGCCGGTTGTTCTTCTAATTACATTATGCATACCAGTGATGGCCGTACCCTGGTGGCTCAGGGGAAACCGGTGCTTGATGATGATACCGGTATGATGGTTTATAAAGACAGTAATGGTCATCAGCAACAGATTAACCGTGCTGATGTAAAAGAGATGAGCAGGGTCGGCCAGTAACCCTGGTGGTCGCAGCCGTGGTGTCACCGGCGGCTGCTCTGTTTTTCTGAGACTGTCGCTCCCCCCGCCGGTCTTTTTTATCCGCGAATTTTTCCTCGGAATATTACCGGCGCAGCCCCTCTTTTTCAGCAATCACTGTCCGGATATTCATTAAATAAATCTATCCAAAAATGCGTTTACATGCCGCGCAAACGATTGTTATCTGTCGTTGTGTGATTGGCCAATCAAAAATACTGAATTTTTATTGCCTGCCAGTGGGATATGCCGCCAGGGGAATTTCAGGCAAAAAAAAACACCGCATAAAGCGGTGCTGTAAAAAATATAAACTATGGACAGACAGGGTATATCACAGGAAATAAACAGGTCTGAAAAACAGACCAAATGCAAACACAACATCACCACCCAAAGCCAAAAGCAAGCGGTCTGACAGAGACTGAATGCTTTCCGTTCCGGCTCAGGAAAGTGCGGCAACTATAGGTATTTGCTGGAGCTTCCTCAATGGACAATTTATAATGCTTCGGATAAAAAAAACTAATGCCTGGTGCTTTGCTGCCCCGGGTGTCTCTTTAGTCTTTGGGTCTGAATATTGTTATGTCAAAACGACTGCCTCCGCTAAATGCCCTGAAAGTGTTCGACGCCGCAGCACGGCACCTGAGTTTCACCCGTGCTGCCGAAGAGCTGTTTGTGACTCAGGCCGCTGTCAGCCACCAGATTAAGTCGCTGGAGGATTTTCTCGGATTGAAACTGTTTCGCCGCCGCAATCGTTCGCTGCTGCTTACCGAAGAAGGGCAGAGTTACTCGCTGGATATTAAAGACATTTTTTCTTCCCTGAATGATGCAACCCGTAAGTTGCAGGCCCGCAGTGCCAAAGGGGCCTTAACCGTCAGTCTGTTACCCAGCTTCGCCATTCAGTGGCTGGTTCCCCGCCTGTCCAGCTTCAATCAGGATTGTCCGGGGATTGATGTCCGTATCCAGGCTGTCGATCGTGAAGAAGATAAACTGGCGGATGATGTGGATGTGGCTATTTTTTATGGCCGGGGCAACTGGCCGGGATTGCGGGTGGAGAAATTATATGCAGAATATCTGCTGCCGGTCTGCTCTCCGGCGTTACTGACCGGGGAACATTCCCTGAAAAGTCCCGCTGATTTAATTCACTTTACCCTGTTACATGATGCGTCACGGCGCGACTGGCAGGCTTATACCCGGCAGCTGGGGTTGTCACAGGTGAATGTGCAGCAGGGGCCAATTTTCAGTCATTCATCGATGGTTTTACAGGCCGCGATCCACGGACAGGGGATCGCACTGGCGAATAATGTTATGGTGCAGAGCGAACTTGAGAGCGGGCGACTGATCAGCCCGTTTAATGATGTTTTAGCCAGTCAGAATGCTTTTTATCTGGTTTGTCATGACAGTCAGGCAGATCTGGGTAAAATAGCCGCTTTCCGGCAATGGATTCTGGCAAGAGCCGCCAGTGAGCAGGAAAAGTTTCGTTTCCGGTATGATGAACACTCCCCGCAGTGGCCCGCTGGCACGATGAGGAACAGGTAATGTCCAGCCGTACAATGTTTATTTTTGTCGCTATCAGTGGGTTTCTGCTGGTGGCATTCGGGGCATTTGGCGCCCATGTATTAAGTAACACTCTGGGAAATAATGAAATGGCCTGGATCCACACCGGGCTGGAATATCAGGCGTACCACACCCTGGCAATACTGGGTCTGGCGGCGGCGATGCTGCGCCGGGCCAATATCTGGTTCTACTGGAGTTCAGCGATGCTGGCTCTGGGCACGGTGTTATTCAGCGGCAGTCTGTACTGCCTGGCGCTGTCTCACCTGAAAATTTTTGTATTTGTAACGCCTGTCGGAGGTCTTTGCTTCCTGGCAGGATGGTTTTTGATGTTGATTGGCGCCCTGCGTCTGAAACGAAAGGCGAGCAGCCATGAATAAAGTTTTATTATATTGCCGGTCCGGTTTTGAAAAAGAATGTGCGGCTGAAATCACTGCCCGTGCCACGGCATTAGAAGTGTACGGTTTTGCCAGAGTTAAAGATAACTCCGGTTATGTTATCTATGAATGTTATCAGTATGAAGATGCCGATAAACTGATCCGCGAAATTCCCTTCCGGTCGCTGATTTTTGCCCGGCAGATGATTGTCGCCGGTGAACTGCTGCGTGATTTACCGCCGGAAGACCGTATTTCGCCGATCAGCGGTATGCTGACCGGTGTGACAGAGAAAGGCGGTGAACTGCGGGTTGAAGTTCCGGATACTAACGAAGCTAAAGAGTTACTGAAGTTCTGCCGTAAATTTACCGTACCGTTACGCGCGGCATTACGGCAGAACGGTATTTTGCTGAAATATGAAAGCAATAAACGGCCGGTGGTGCATGTGTTCTTTATTGCGCCCGGAACCTGTTATGTCGGTTATTCTTACCCTGATAATAACTCGGCATTATTTATGGGGATCCCGCGGCTGAAATTTCCGTCTGATGCCCCGAGCCGTTCGACCCTGAAACTGGAAGAGGCATTTCATGTGTTTATCCCTGCGGATGAATGGGATGAACGGCTGGGCAGCGGGATGTACGCGGTGGATCTCGGTGCCTGTCCCGGTGGCTGGACATATCAGCTGGTGAAACGCAGCATGATGGTATACGCCGTGGATAATGGTCCGATGGCACCTTCCCTGATGGATACCGGGCAGGTGATGCATCACCGGGAAGACGGATTTAAATTCAGGCCACCAGGATCGAATATCAGCTGGCTGGTCTGCGATATGGTAGAGAAGCCGGTCAGGGTAGCGACACTGATGACCGAATGGCTGGTAAACGGCTGGTGCCGGGAAGCTATCTTTAACCTGAAATTACCGATGAAAAAACGTTATGAAGAAGTGACCAGTAATCTGCAGATGATCGAACAGGTGCTGACTTCAAACGGGGTTAACGCACAGATTCAGGCGCGCCAGCTTTATCATGACAGGGAAGAAGTGACTGTGCATATCCGCCGTATCTGGAGCGCAACCCCGGGACGGCTCGACGAGCGTCACTGATCAGCGTCGCTGCCGGCGGGCAGATAACGTAAACTTTTTAAATTGCCCTGCAGGTTCAGGCCGGTGGATAAACGTGCCACCCGGCGTGACAGCAGGGCGATTTGTTCTGTCCCCTGCAGTTTTTTCTGCCACTTCTCCGGTACCTGATCGAGTTGCTGATACAGCTGTTCAAGAGTATTAAACCGGTTAATCAGTTCGCTGGCACTTTTCGGCCCTATACCGGAAACCCCCGGAATTTTACTGCTACTGATCCCGCATAATCCCCAGTAATCAGGCAACTGCTGCGGACTGACACCGTATGTTTCGCGGATAAAGGGCACATCCAGCCAGCGTTTCTGAAAGTAGTCCCGTAACCGGATATCCGGAGCCAGTAACTGACAGTATCCTTTGTCCGTAGAGACAATGGTGGTCTGATGTCCGGCCTGAGACATTTTGCTGGCCAGGGTTGCGGCCAGATCATCGGCTTCATCCTCTCCGGCCTGCCAGCAGTGAATACCAGAGGCTTCGAAAAGCTGTTGCAGAGAAGGCATCAGTTGTTTTAAGTCATCCGGCATGTCCGGGCGACCGGCTTTATAGCCACTGAGTTGCTGATGACGCCAGCCGCGGCGCTGGTGAGGATTATCAAATACCGCCACCACATGGGTCGGCTGACTATGCTGCAAAAGCTGGCGCAGGGCAGAGCGGGTACCGGCAGCACAACTTCCGGCCTGCACCGCGTGAATACGGCGGATAAGATTTAATGCGTCAATAATCAGTAAATGGAGTGTCATAATCGCCGGAGAGTCGCTAAAGGGGACCAAAACCGCCAGTGGCGGAAAGTCTGCCGGCGGGATCCCCGGCCGGCAAACATGCTGTCTTATTTGATAATTTCGTAGCAGGGAATATAGGCACTGCCCGGTAATTTCATCCGGTGCTGTGCAATAAAGCCCTGCAACAGGGTATCCATCCGCTGCATGATATCTGCATCGCCATGAATTTTAAACGGCCCGTGGGCGTTAATTTCGCGGATCCCGCTGTCTTTTACGTTACCGGCGACGATACCGGAAAACATCCGCCGCAGGTCAGCGGCCAGTTTATCCCCGGGCTGATCTTTATACAGGTTCAGGGCTGCCATATTGGCATGGGTCGGCTGAAACGGCAGTTGCAGATCCGGCTCAATCCGTAATGACCAGTTAAAGCTGTAAGCATCGCCGGTTTCGCGGCGATACTCTTTGACGGCGGGCATTGCCTGTCTGATAGTTTTAGCTACAGCCGGTGCATCGCCGATAATGATTTTGTAATGGCGGGTCGCCTCTTTACCGAGGGTATTTACAATAAAGTCATCCAGTATCCGGAAATAGTCGGCACTTTCTTCGGGGCCGGTCAGGATCAGAGGCAGCACCTGTTGACTGTTAGCCGGGTGCATCATAATACCCAGCAGATAAAGCAATTCTTCGGCAGTGCCGACCCCGCCCGGGAAGATAATAATACCGTGGGCGATACGGACAAATGCCTCCAGACGTTTTTCGATATCCGGCATTATGATCAGTTCATTGACCAGTGGATTTGGCGGCTCAGCAGCGATAATTGAAGGCTCTGTCAGGCCGATAAAACGACCGTCACGGTAACGCTGCTGGGCATGGCCGACGGCGGCACCTTTCATCGGGGCTTCCATAACCCCGGGGCCGCAGCCGGTACAGATATTCAGTTCCCGCAGGCCAAGCTGAGTCCCGACATCGCGGCAGTACTGATATTCCACCGGGTTGACCGAATGTCCGCCCCAGCACACAACGTTATTCGGTAACTCACCGATATGCAGCGCACGGGCATTACGTAAAATGGAAAACACCATATTGGTGATAAATGCTGAATCTTCACTGTGCGGGTCACGGAAGCGCCGGGAGTTGTTCAGTTGTCCGGTAACAAACAGAATATCCCGCAGTACCGCAAATAAGTTGGCTTGTAAGGAACGGATGATTTGCCCGTCGACAAAGGCATCTTCCGGCGGATTAATCAGTTCCAGTTTTACCCCGCGTTCGCGGCGCAACACATTAATATCAAAATCGCCGAAGCGTGAAAGTAATTGCTGGCTGTTATCTGTCTGACTGCCTGAATTGAGTACCGCCAGCGAACAGTTACGGAACAGCTGATATAAATCGCTGCTGGCTGTTCTTTTCAGCATATCGACTTCCATTTGTGAAAGCAGATCCATGGCCCCTAACGGGCTGATATGTGTAATCAAGAGAACTCCTTACTCCCCCGGAGGGGCTGCTGCATCACACAGCGGCTGAACATTGATTTGCCGTGACGCCGGCTCCCTGTCCGGTTATCACAGGGATCACCGGGTTATCAAAGTATCGCTGTAGTCTCAGTTTTCACAAGGTTTTTACGTGCCTATTCTGTTTGCAGCCAGGGATTTGCGGCCTGTTTCCCGGTCACTGACAGGGTATTGCGGTAATGACCGGGCAGTTTGCTGACAGTATTACTGGCGGGCCAGCCGTACGTCCGGGGCATCAAAGGGAACATTACTGCGCCACGGGTTGATATCCAGCCCGCCACGCCTTGTGTAACGGGCATAGACCGTCAGTTCCTGTGGCTGACAGAAGTGCAGTAAATCATTAAAAATACGCTCTGCACATTGTTCATGGAACTCGTTGTGCTGACGGAAAGAGAGCAGATAACGTAACAAGGCTTCCCGACGAATACGCGGGCCACGGTAGCGAATCATAACGGAGCCCCAGTCCGGCTGGGAGGTGATCAGACAGTTTGATTTTAACAGATGGCTGACCAGGGTTTCTTCGACCAGTTGCTGGTCCGTAGCTTCAGCCAGTAGTGTATTGTCGAAATGGTAATTGTCGACGCTAATCGGCAGGTCATCGATACATTCGCCGTCAAAGGCACCGATCGGCTGGCCGGCGTATTCACTCAGGCCATGCAGGGTGATGCGGACAGTGCCTTGCGCACAGGCGGCGAGATCCTGTTCCAGGGTACGCCTTACGCTGTCACGGTCAGCGAATTTTGTCTGGTTGAAACTATTGAGATACAGTTTAAAGCTTTTAGACTCAATCAGATTCCGGCTGTCGGCACTGAGGGCCATATTACCGATGGCGACTTGCGGAACACCCTGATTATTCAGCCATGACAGTTCATAAAGTGTCCACAAGTCTTCGCCGTGAAATGGCAGGTTATCGTCCCGCAGATTCAGTGCATCACGGTTAAGGCTGCGGGGAACCGCCTGTAATAACTGCGGTGCGTAATGTTCCGTATAGGATGTTTGTTTACCCAGAGTCAGTCCGTCGAGCGCCTGATGATGGTCATAATGATTCATAACAGTACCACTGATAAAATAGAGTTGTGCTCAGTGTACCCGATCAGAAGTGAGAAAATGAATGATGCAGCAAATCTCAGAGGCGATGGCGGGTTTTACCCGCCGTTATTGCGACCAGTGGCAGCAGCAAACCGGCCATTTACCCTACAGTGAAGCATTGTATGGCATGGACTCTCCCTGTATTACCGCCAGCGATCAGCATGGTGTTTACTGGCAACCGCGGGAATTTACTTTACCTGCCACCCTGGATGCAGTGGAACGCGGGCTGGGGATTGTGATTCAGCCTGCCGTTACCGGCTGGTATACCAGCCAGTTTGCCGGCGATATGCATGCTGCATGGCAGGGAGCACCTCTGACCCTGTTACAGGCATGGAATGAAGATGACTTCAGTCGGGTACAGGAGAATCTGATTGGTCACCTGGTGATGAAACGCCGTCTGAAACAGACGCCGACACTGTTTATCGCTGCTACCGATCAGGACACTGAGATTATTTCGGTCTGTAACCTGAGCGGGGAAGTGATCAGAGAAGCACTCGGCACTAAAAAACGTGAAGTTTTGTCGAAAACTGTCGATGATTTTCTTAGTGAATTAGATGTTGTTGTAACAAATTAAGCAGTTTGTTTGTTTTCGATGGTGAGAGATCCCCGATACAGAGCGGAGTACAGGGAAAAGTCCCCCTTTATTTATCGACGAAGAGTGTTTATAAATCCTTATTTATTAAGTGGTTTATTTTTAAAGTCGTTGAATTATATGAAAAAATAAGATTATTTCAGTGTAAATTTTGTTGCGAAAAACCACAACTCTGCCAGAATGGCTTCCACGGACAGGATGCCAGGGAAGTCAGGTTTTCAGGAAGAAAACAACCCAGGGATGGTGGTGTTTTTACAGGATGTAGAACACCGCAAGGTTATTTCAGGAAGAAGTAACCTGCTCTTATAAAAGAGCAAAATACACCTCCGCAGGAGGGGAATATAGCTGTAGTGGATATATGGCACCTCAATGGACCAGATGACCGTCAGGATGATACGGTAGCAACTGAAAAATCCATTGAATCGCAGGGAGCACCAACGTAGCCGGATTGCTGCAAACAGATTGGGAGTACTGTTTTTACAGTACTCCCTTTTTTATCTCCATCACTTTTCAGCTCTGCAATGGTATGCTGGCGCGGTTTTTATCAGTATTAAGGAGAAAAGCTGTGGCTTTGCACCCCATTATCCTTCAGCGCCTCGTGCAACTGGAACAGATTTTACGTGACTATCAGCTGTGGCAGCAGAATGCACCTCATCCGCAGGCGATGCAAAGTGATCAGCCTTTTTGCCTGGATACCCTGCATCCCCTTGAATGGCTGCAATGGGTTTTTATTCCGCGCCTGACGGCCATGATCGATAGCGGCGGCCCGTTACCCGATAATCTGGCGATTGCGCCTTATTTTGAAATGGCACTGGATCCGCAACTCAGTGTTCGTCCGGTTTTGTTAGTGACCTTGAGAAAACTCGATGGCCTTTTCACACAAGAATCCCCGTAATGCTTGAAATTATTTATCAGGACCGATGGCTGGTGGCGGTGAATAAACCCGCCGGGATGCTGGTTCACCGCAGCTGGCTGGATCGCCATGAAAAGACCTTCGTTATGCAAACGTTACGTGATCAGCTGGGACAGCATGTGTTCACGGTTCACCGGCTGGATCGCCCGACGTCCGGGGTGTTGTTATTTGCATTGTCCGCGGATGTCGCCCGGTTATTATCCCAGCAATTTGAACAGCATCAGTTACAAAAAACCTATCATGCGGTGGTGCGTGGCTGGCTGAAAGACGCCGGGACCCTTGACTATCCGCTGATGGAAGAGCTGGACAAAATCGCCGATAAACATTCTCAGGCCCCGCGAGAGGCGCAGTCAGCCGTGACCGGTTACCAGCCGCTGGCAGAAGCCGGGCTGCCGGTGCCGATTGGCCGTTATGACAGTTGTCGTTATACCCTGATGGAACTGACACCCCATACGGGGCGTAAGCATCAGCTCCGACGGCATATGTCCCATTTACGGCATCCGATTATCGGTGACAGCAGGCATGGCGATTTACGGCAGAACCGGGGGGCAGCCGAGCATTTTGGCTGCCGGCGGCTGATGCTGCATGCCAGCTGTTTATCCCTGACGCATCCGCTAACCGGGCAGCCTTTACAGTTGCGGGCGGGTCTGGACAGGGTCTGGCAACAGGCCTTTGTACATTTTGGCTGGCAGGAGTTACTGAATCGCTTCCCGCTGGCTGCCGAACTGGCAGAATGGGATGACAGTCGATCGACAGACACGGGAGAGGGCTGATGGCAACTATCGGAATTTATATCGGGACCGTCTACGGGAATGCTTTGCTGATTGGCGAACAGGCGGAGCCTTTACTGGCAGCCGCAGGGCACCGGGTACAGTTATTTGAAGAACCGACCCTCAGCCAGTGGCTGGATGAGAGTATCCAAATCAGGCTGATTATTACTTCGACCACCGGACAGGGCGATTTTCCCGACACTATTGGCGGATTGTTTTCAGCGATGAAAGAGCAGCAGGGTTATCAGCCTGAGGTGCGTTACGGTCTGATTGCTCTCGGCGACAGCAGTTACCCGGATTTTTGCGCCGCAGGGCTGGCATTTGACCAGTTATTACAGCAGCAGCTGGCCCGGCGTATCGGTGATGTTCTGATGATCGATGCCGGTGAATATCCTGAGCCGGAAATGGCCGCTCTGCCCTGGCTTGAACAGTGGGTTACTTTGTTGTAAACGTGTCTTTTTCTGCCGTTTTGGTTACCGGCATGCTGTATCCGGCTGCCGGTGACGGAACTTTTTGCCCCGCCCCCGGCCGGAAGTGGCCTGAACGCCGGGAGAGTTGTCATTTGCCCGGAGATATTTTTGTATTTTTTAACGCCACGTTAGCGTGTTTTTACGTATCATTAATCTCAGAAGCAGCAGCGGGCCGGATGTTATCATCGTCCCGCACAGCATATCCTAAGCGGACCTGCGTCATCTGCCGCCACTGCCGACTCAGCATCAGAAGGTGTGATTGTTGTCTGAGGGCATATACAGCGGATTTTGATTGTCGAAAACCGTGATGTCACTGACAATAATGGCAGGGAACGGGGCAGTTGCGGGCAGTCGCTATTATGACCGTTTATTGTAAACATAAACTATACATCAGGAACCTGCCAGCCGTCAGACAGCACCGATATCTGCGTGCCCGGTTTTAATAAAAACGACTGACGGGTTCCATTCGTTCCCTGACATTTGCCGGACAATTTTCCGGCAGCCATCGGGCAATGTGCAATATTAAGAGAATAAATAACTGATGGTGCAATTTTACTCATCCGCGAAACGTCCCGGCCCCCGCAAAGAGCTGGTGGTTACTATTGATGACCTTGACCCTTTTGGTCAGGGGGTTGCCCGTTATCAGGGAAAAACATTGTTTGTCAGTGGTGCACTGCCGGGTGAAAAAGTACAGGTCAGGGTACTGGAAGATAAACGTCAGTACTCGCGCGGTAAAGCAACCCGCATACTGACAGGCAGCCCGCAGCGGGTGACACCTGCTTGTCCCCACTTCGGGGTATGTGGTGGCTGCCAGCAGCAGCATGTTGCCGAAGACCTGCAGCAGCAGAGCAAGGCCCGTGCTTTACAGCGTATGCTCAGCCAGTCAGCCGGAGGTAATATTGAGGTGCAGAAAATTATCCGGGGGGATAGCTGGCATTACCGGCGTCGTGCCCGGCTGAGTTTGCGGTGGAATAAACAGCAGCATCAGCTTGATATGGGGTTCCGTAAAAATGGCAGTAGCGAGATCGTCAATATCGGGCAATGCCCCGTATTGGTGCAATCTTTGTCAGAACTGCTGCCGGCACTCAGGCAGTGTTTAGGCGGTTTGCAGGCAGTTCGTCAGCTGGGTCATATTGAACTGGTACAGGCTGATAATACTGCCGTACTGGTGTTACGCCATCTGCAGCCACTTTCTGCAGGCGATATTGCAAAACTGGAACGATTTTCGCAGAGTCATCAGCTGACATTGTTTTTTGCTGCTGAGAATGACACTCTGCAGCATGTTTGCGGAGAACTGCCTTATTATCAGTCGCATAACCTGAAACTGACTTTCAGTCCACAGGACTTTATTCAGGTGAATGATACGGTTAACCAGCAGATGGTGACTACCGCGATTGACTGGCTGGCATTACAACCCGACGACAGGGTATTAGACCTGTTTTGTGGCATGGGCAATTTCACCCTGCCACTGAGTAAGCAGGCAGAAAATGTAGTGGGTGTTGAAGGGGTTGCAGCATTAGTTCGTCAGGCAGCGTATAATGCGCAGCATAATAATTTGCAGAATGTCACATTTTGTCAGCATGACTTAGAACAGGATGTGGCAGGACAGCACTGGGCGGCACAGGGATTCAGTAAAGTACTGCTCGACCCTGCCAGAGCCGGTGCTGCCGGCATTATGTCGCATATTATTGCGCTGGCACCTGAAAGAATTGTTTATGTGTCTTGTAATCCGGCAACCCTTGCCCGCGACAGTGAACCTTTACTGGCGGCAGGTTATTCCGTGAAACGGGTCGCCATGCTGGATATGTTCCCGCATACCAGCCATTTGGAATCAATGGTGCTGTTTAGCAGAACCTAAACGACCGGACCGGTCGTCATGCAGGAGAAGTTATGGTTGCGGTACGAAGTGCGCATATGAATACGGAGGGAGAATTTGCCCTCGAACAGTGGATTGCCAGCCTGGGGATTGCCAATGAGCAGTCCTGTCAGCGACTGGCGGACTGCTGGCGTTATTGCGAAACGGAAACCAGCCACCATCCGCTTCAACCGATGTTACTGTGGCGCGGTGTTGAAATGGTCGAAATTCTGACTGAACTCAGTATGGATAACGACACATTGCGGGCGGCATTACTGTTTCCGCTGGCAAATGAAAATGTGGTTACTGAGGAGCAGTTAGAAGAGCGCTTCGGCCCGGGCATTGTTTCACTGGTACATGGTGTCCGGGATATGGATGCCATTCGCCAGCTGAAAGCCACACATAATGATTCGATGGCATCAGAACAGGTGGATAATGTTCGTCGCATGTTACTGGCGATGGTGGAAGATTTCCGCTGCGTAGTGATCAAACTGGCCGAACGGGTTGCTCATTTACGGGAAATGAAAGATGCCCCGGAAGATGAACGGGTACTGGCGGCCAAAGAGAGTACCAATATATATGCTCCCCTGGCGAACCGGCTGGGTATTGGTCAGTTAAAATGGGAGCTGGAAGATTACTGTTTCCGTTATCTGCATCCGGATGAATATAAGCGGATAGCCAGACTGTTACATGAACGGCGTATTGACCGTGAACAGTATATCGAAAATTTTGTAGACGGCTTGCGACAGGAAATTGCCCGTGAAGGGGTAAGGGCGGAAGTGTATGGCCGGCCAAAGCATATTTACAGTATCTGGCGAAAAATGCAGAAAAAATCTCTGTCTTTCGATGAGCTGTTTGATGTGCGTGCGGTGAGGATTGTCGCTGAACGTTTGCAGGACTGTTACGGTGCGCTGGGAATTGTTCATACCCTGTATCGTCATTTACCCAGTGAATTTGATGACTATGTGGCAAATCCGAAACCGAACGGTTATCAGTCAATCCATACGGTAGTGCTCGGCCCGCAGGGCAAAACTGTCGAAATACAGATCCGGACCCGGCAGATGCATGAAGATGCTGAGCTTGGAGTGGCTGCTCACTGGAAATATAAAGAAGGGCCGGGGATCACCAGTGCCCGTGGTGCTGCTGGCCATGAAGAGCGTATTGCCTGGTTGCGCAAACTGATTGCCTGGCAGGAAGAGATGGCAGACAGTGGCGAAATGCTGGAAGAAGTCCGCAGTCAGGTGTTTGATGACCGGGTGTACGTCTTTACCCCGAAAGGGGATGTTATTGACTTGCCTTCCGGATCAACGCCCCTCGATTTTGCTTACCATATTCATAGTGATATTGGTCACCGCTGTATCGGTGCCAAAATTGGCGGCCGGATTGTGCCTTTTACCTATCAGCTGCAAATGGGCGATCAGGTCGAAGTGATAACCCAGAAACAGCCAAATCCAAGCCGTGACTGGCTGAATCCTAACCTCGGTTATATTACTACCAGCCGCGGCAGGGCGAAAGTGCATGCCTGGTTCCGCAAACAGGACAGGGATAAAAATATACTGGCCGGACGTCAGATCCTGGACAGTGAATTGAGTCAGCTGGATATCAGCCTGAAAGAGGCCGAAAAACTGTTGTTGCCGCGCTATAACATGACGTCTGTCGAAGAGATTCTGGCGGCGATTGGGGGCGGCGATATTCGTCTGAATCAGATGGTTAATTTCCTGCAGGCGAAACTGAACAAGCCGACAGCCGAGGAAGAAGACCGTATCGCGTTACGCCAGCTGACCCAGAAAAGCCATAGCCAGCAAAACAGCAGCAAAGAGAGTGGCCGGGTGGTGGTGGAAGGGGTCGGAAACCTGATGCATCATATTGCCCGTTGCTGCCAGCCGATTCCGGGGGATGATATTGTCGGCTTTATCACCCAGGGGCGCGGTATATCTATTCACCGTGCCGACTGTGATCAACTGGCAGAGCTGATTAATCATGCGCCGGAACGTATTGTGGATGCGGTGTGGGGAGAGAGTTACTCGAGTGGTTATTCGCTGGTGGTACGGGTGGTTGCCAATGATCGCAGCGGCCTGCTGCGGGATATCACCACCATACTGGCCAACGAAAAAGTGAATGTACTGGGGGTCTCCAGCCACAGTGATACCAAAAAGCAGCTGGCTACCATTGATATGGATATTGAGATTTATAATCAGCAGGTACTGGGCCGGATTCTGGCCCGCCTGAATCAGGTACCTGATATTATCGACGCCAAACGTCGTCATTAACCCACTGGCGGTAGTGGCATTCGCCTGTCGCGGGAGAATGCCGTTACTGTCAGGCCAGCCTTTCTTTTTACCGGACTGACCAATGAATCAATCAGATACCGCACTGCAACGTCTGCTGGATATTATGCAGCAGCTTCGAGACCCGCAGCAGGGTTGCCCGTGGGATAAACAGCAAACCTTTGAGACTATCGCCTCTTATACCCTCGAAGAGACTTATGAAGTGCTGGATGCGATTTCCCGTCAGGATCACCATGATTTGCGTGAAGAACTCGGTGATTTATTGTTCGCCACTGTTAATCTGTCACGTCATCTTGGCAGTAAAGCAGAGACAGCATTGCAAAAAGCCAATGATAAATTTGAAAAACGGTTTCGTCAGGTTGAACAGATTATTGCCGGACAAGGACTGAGCCTGCCGGAGGCGACATTATCGCAGATGGAGGCCGCCTGGCAGCAGGTTAAACAGCAGGAAAAAAACGGTCAGGGAACGAATAACTGACAGCGACGGATCTGTTTTTCAGTGCCGCTCTGCCGCCGGGCAGGCTGGCTGCTGAAACGGGTCACTCTCCAATCCCCGACAGCGTCTGTTTCCGGCCCCGTCACCTGCAGCAGAACTTTCTGCCACCCCGATGGAGCCAGCGGGCCGGAGATGCTTTCCTGCCATCAGGTGACGTTTTTTTACTGAATAATACCGGCAGAAACGGATTGTCCGTTCTATAATTACCGGTGTTTTTGTACATCCGGCCGTCGATTCAGCCACTCAGATGATTAATAACACTTTTTATTCCGTAGCTAACTCGTTTCAGCTTTTTGCGTAAAAGGGATAAAATTGTGATTAAAATCAATCCCGGTGCTGATCATATGCCGTAATGTGTGACTTACGCAGAGTGAAGAGTAAATGAATCATCAATTGTGGCGGATGCGGCTTTCGGGTAGACTGTGTTCCCGTCCTGGTGATTCCACCATCTTTAAACCTTAACTCTCAGGTTCAGCATGACAACGAACTATATTTTTGTGACCGGCGGGGTCGTTTCCTCTCTGGGTAAAGGCATTGCTGCAGCCTCCCTGGCAGCTATTCTTGAAGCTCGTGGTCTGAAAGTGACCATTATGAAGCTTGACCCTTATATTAACGTCGATCCAGGCACCATGAGCCCAACCCAACATGGTGAAGTATTTGTCACTGATGATGGTGCAGAAACGGATCTTGACTTAGGACACTACGAGCGTTTTATCCGCACCCGTATGTCCCGTCGTAATAACTTTACCACCGGACGAATTTACTCCGAAGTGTTGCGTAAAGAACGTCGTGGCGACTACCTGGGGGCGACTATCCAGGTTATTCCTCATATCACTAATGCGATTAAAGAACGCATTATTGAAGGCGGCGAAGGCCACGATGTGGTGCTGGTGGAAATTGGTGGTACGGTCGGTGATATTGAATCACTGCCATTCCTCGAAGCTATCCGTCAGATGGCGGTGGACGTTGGCCGTGAACATACCCTGTATATGCACCTGACCTTAGTCCCTTACCTGGCTGCCGCCGGTGAAGTGAAAACCAAACCGACTCAGCACTCGGTAAAAGAGTTGCTGTCGATTGGTATTCAGCCGGATGTTTTAATCTGTCGTTCAGATCGTGCGGTACCGGCCAATGAGCGGGCGAAAATTGCGCTGTTCTGTAACGTGGCAGAAAAAGCGGTTATCTCGCTGAAAGATGTTGATTCAATTTATAAAATTCCGGGTATGCTGAAGTCTCAGGGTCTGGATGATTTTATCTGTAAACGTTTTAACCTGAATGCTCCGCAGGCTGATTTGTCTGAATGGGAACAGGTTATTTACGAAGAAGCCAACCCGGGCGGTGAAGTAACCATCGGGATGGTCGGTAAATACGTTGAATTACCTGACGCCTATAAATCAGTTATTGAAGCCCTGAAACATGCCGGACTGAAAAACCGCGTGACAGTGAACATTAAACTGATTGATTCTCAGGATGTTGAGACCCGTGGTGTTGAGTTACTGAGTGGCCTGGATGCGATTCTGATCCCTGGTGGCTTCGGTTCCCGTGGTATTGAAGGTAAAATCATCACCGCACAATATGCCCGTGAAAACAACATTCCGTATCTGGGCATTTGCCTGGGAATGCAGGTTGCACTGATCGAATTTGCCCGTAATGTGGCAGGTATGACCGGAGCCAGTTCAACAGAGTTTGAACCTGACTGTAAATATCCGGTTGTTGCGCTGATCACCGAATGGCGTGACGAAGAAGGTAATGTTGAAGTTCGTGATGAGAAGAGTGACCTCGGCGGGACGATGCGTCTTGGAAGCCAGGCTTGCCAGTTGTCTGATGACAGCCTGGTCAGCCAGATGTATGGCTCTCAGACGATTGTTGAACGTCACCGTCACCGCTATGAAGTGAACAATCTGCTGCTGAAACCTATTGAAGCTGCAGGTTTACGGATTGCGGGTCGTTCCGGAGATGACCAGCTGGTAGAAATTATCGAAAACCCGAATCATCCGTGGTTTGTGGCCTGCCAGTTCCATCCGGAATTTACCTCTACACCGCGTGATGGTCATCCGCTGTTTGCCGGTTTTGTCAAAGCATCGGTTGATTATCAGAAAAGTCTGGCGAAGTAAGCTTATCATGGCAACGCGCGAACTTTTCGCGCGTTGCTTGTCTTAAGATTGAGAAGTTTCAGCTTAACTTGTACTGAGGAAAAACGAATGTCCAAAATCGTAAAAGTCATCGGTCGTGAAATTATCGATTCACGTGGTAACCCGACTGTTGAAGCAGAAGTACATCTGGAAGGTGGTTTCGTTGGACTGGCAGCTGCACCGTCAGGTGCTTCCACGGGTTCCCGTGAAGCGCTGGAACTGCGTGATGGCGATAAATCTCGTTTCCTGGGTAAAGGCGTGACTAAAGCAGTCGCGGCGGTTAATGGCCCGATCGCTGACGCGGTAACCGGTAAAGATGCCAAAGACCAGGCAAATATCGATAAGATCATGATCGAGCTGGATGGTACCGAAAATAAATCTAAGTTCGGTGCTAACGCAATTCTGGCCGTTTCTCTGGCGGCAGCAAAAGCAGCTGCAGCGTCTAAAGGTCTGCCTCTGTACGCCCATATTGCTGAACTGAATGGTACTGCCGGTAAGTTCTCTATGCCACTGCCGATGATGAACATCATCAATGGCGGCGAGCATGCGGACAACAACGTAGATATTCAGGAATTTATGATCCAGCCGGTTGGCGCTTCCAGTGTCAAAGAAGCTATCCGTATTGGTTCAGAAGTTTTCCATCATCTGGCAAAAGTACTGAAGGCGAAAGGCCTGAATACGGCAGTCGGTGATGAAGGTGGCTATGCACCTAACCTGGCTTCTAATGCTGAAGCACTGGCTGTTATCGCCGAAGCGGTAAAAGCTGCCGGTTATGAGCTGGGCAAAGATATTACTCTGGCGATGGACTGTGCCGCCTCTGAGTTTTATAACAAAGAAACGGGTAACTACGAGCTGAAAGGCGAAGGTAAGACCTTCACTTCTCAGGAGTTCACCCACTATCTGGAACAGCTGACCGAACAGTATCCGATCGTTTCTATCGAAGATGGTCTCAACGAGTCTGACTGGGATGGTTTTGCTTACCAGACGAAAGTCCTTGGCGATAAACTGCAGCTGGTCGGTGATGACCTGTTTGTCACTAATACCAAAATCCTGAAAGAAGGTATTGAGAAGGGTATCGCTAACTCTATTCTGATCAAGTTCAACCAGATCGGTACTCTGACCGAAACTCTGGCTGCGATCAAAATGGCGAAAGATGCCGGTTACACCGCCGTAATTTCTCACCGTTCCGGTGAAACAGAAGATGCCACGATTGCTGATCTGGCGGTAGGTACCGCAGCCGGTCAAATCAAAACCGGTTCAATGAGCCGTTCTGACCGCGTTGCAAAATATAACCAGCTGATCCGTATCGAAGAAGCACTGGGCCAGAAAGCCCGCTTTAACGGACGTAAAGAGATCAAAGGCCAGGCATAAATTTTCTGCCACCTGCTAAGGTTATCAGCCCCCGGCGCTTCAGGGCCCGGGGGCTTTTTTATGTGCGGATTTTAATAACAGACGTCTGACGCATCCTGTAACTGCAGATTAATTTTCTCTATCTCCGCGAAACTGAGTAAATCAAACGGATAAATAATCCCGGCCCGTGCCTGCCGTTTTTCCTGCGGGACGAGGCGAAAGATATCTACCGGAAAAAAGTAACGATTAATCAGCCCTTCGGGCAACTGACGGATCCCGGTATGAAAAGTCAGGAATCCACTATTTTCGCTGCCATCATAATCCATACCCGGCCATCGTTGCTGTATTCCTTCCTGTGCCAGAGCCACTTTCTGTTGCCGGGCTTGCAACCGGCCGGTCAGGTATTTCATAAAGTGCGGAGAATCAAGGAACGAACTGAGCAGCGCACTGGTCAGCGGATTGGTATCACTGGTCAGTAACGGGATAAATTGCCGTATCAGCTGTATAAATTGCGGAGATGCGGCGATACAGCAGACATTAATACCGCTGCCGGTCAGCTCAGCCAGATGGGTAAGATAGATGATATGCGGGTCAGGGTACTGATGCCTGAGGGCCGGGGTCACGGACTGGCCAAAGCCCAGCATCGCAAAGCAGTCATTTTCTATGATCAATGCATTATGATGACATGCCCATTCATACAGGGTGTGGCGTCTGCTGTCACTGAGAGAGACCCCCATCGGAAACTGGCGCGCCGGTGAGGTAAAGATAAGGTCAGCGCCAGCCGCAGGGAAATCTGCGACACAGATCCCTTGCTGATCGACAGCTATCGGAAGTACGCGGAAATTGAGGCTGCGGAACAGTTCACGAACATGCAGCGGGCAGGGATCTTCTACCAGAATGGTGGGTTGCTGGCGGGTACTGGCAACACTGGCGCCGATCAGTAACAGTGCTTCCTGCATCCCGGAAGATAACACCATATTCTCTGGCAGCAGAGAGATACCCCGTGAGATCAGAATAAAGCGACATAAACTGTTTTTCAGCCGTTTATCGCTGACTTCCCAGCGATTCCAGCCGGTTTGTAACTGGGGAGAGCTGCTGCCCAGACACCAGCGGCGGATAAAATGCTTAGGTAATTGTGTGCGGTTATGGCGTTCCAGCGATTGATAGGCTGCGGTCACCGGGGGCTTTTTTTCGCTGTGCGGTGGCTGTTTTTCGGCCGTCTTACCGATTTGTGGCTGAGGATCACGGCCTTCCGGGGCGCTGATCACCAGATAACCGCTGCGTTCATGTCCCTGGATATAGCCAAGAGACTCCAGAGTTTTATAGACCACCAGCACCGTCCCGCGGGAGACGTTATATCGATCACTCATGATCCGTATGGAGGGTAAAAAGTCGCCCCGTTTCAGGATACCTGAAAAAATCATCTGGCTGATATCATCAATAATTTGTTTTTTAATCGCTTGTTTGCTTTGCATCGATACATGTTCCCTATGAATATCACTTAGTTATTATTTTTATTTGCAGATATAAATAGCACGATGAGAAAGTATTTCGCAAGATAAATAAACTATTGTTATCATTTTGTTTTAAAATATCCATGCATTGTTAGTGTTGATCATTTCATTTATCCTTCCATCAGGAGGAAGGTATTCATAGTCTGGATATAGTTTCATTTGTTATGAATTTTTCCTATGAAATTAAATGTCGCGTATGCTCATGTTACGTTATTTGAGAATAACTAAAATCTAATAGCTGGTTTATATGACTGCTTTGTGTCAGATTATATTTTATATATAAACAGTGTCATTTTTTAATTTAACTTCTGCTACTTGTATATTCGGGGTCGGATCGTATTATTTTAGGGTGACCCGGGATGCCGGGGCACAGAGTCTGGAGCATTAATATTAATTATATTTAATAGGTAATATTATATTTAAGGATGAAGAAAATGATTAACCAACTGACCTCGTTATCTCTGAAAGCTCAGCTTTTCGTGACTGAAAGCGGCCGGCGTGCATTTCAGGTAATGCGTAAGGAAGATGGCGTGACGGCCATTGAATATGCAGTGATTGCTGTGGCGGTCAGCGGTATGTTGCTGACGCTGTTTGGTTCTCAGGATGCGCCATTCCTGAAAGCGATTACCGATAAATTTACCCTGCTGGCAGATAATATCAAACAAGCGAATCCTTGATAAATGACATCACCTGTCTATAAGGAGGAGCAGTTATCCTCCTTATTCTGAAATACGTATGAAGGTATTTATTCTTTTGCTGTTAGGGATAGTGCTGTTATCCGTCTGTTATACAGATATCACTAACAGAAAAATAAAAAACAAGGCTGTCTTTCTGGTGGCTTTGTTTTCAGCTTTATTATCCGTCACCAGTACTGGCTCGTTAAATTTACTCTATCCGTTAATAGTGTTAATCGTCGGTTTTTTACTGGTGTTCGTCAATGTGATCGGTGCGGGAGATATAAAGCTTATTGCGGCACTCAGTCTTTCTGTTCCTGCAGGCCAGATACCCGAATTTATATTATGGATAACCTTATCCGGGGTGCCACTGATTCTGGTTGTCGTTGTACTGCGGCTGGTGTTACCGGCCAGAAAAACGATGACCCTGCCTTACGGGGTTGCAATAAGTATCGGCTATTTACTTCACCTTTTGGGATAAACAGGACAACCAGTGAACCAGAGACTATTAGTAATTCTGGCTGTTTTATTACTTATTGTCGGGGCTTTTGGCTTGCTGATGAATAGCGGCCCGCCACCGCAGAGTTCTGCACCGGAGCCGCTGATGCAGGTCAGCTATTTTGTCAGCGAAAAGATATTGCCCACAGGCAGCCTGCTGCGGGATGAGGATTTCGTGATTAAAACCGAGTTCCTGCCTGCCGATAGCCGGGAGGCCACCGAAGAATCTCCTGAATCATTGCGCGGGATGTTTCTGGTAACAGATAAAGCGCCAGGAGAGCGGATCAGTCCGGCAGATGTCAGTGTTGATGATCCAAAGAACAAACTCGCGGCGGCCAATATGATCCGTTACAACATTGTCGTTAATGAGGAATTTACCGGTGCGTTACAGCAACTGCGTGCAGGTGATTACGTCGATGTATATTTGCGGTTTTCCTCAGAAAATACCAAAGCACGGCGTAAAAACAGCGAAAGCCTGTTATACGGAGAATCATCACTCAGTTTTTTCCGCATTTTTGAATCGCGAAGGGTGATCAGCCGCCCTGAAAAAGCAGCGCCTTCATTACTGGAGCGTAAATCATTGATAGAAAGCGGTAATAAGGGAGAAGTGACCGGCAGTCTGTCCCTTGATCTTGAACTGAGCCCTGCGGACCTGAAACGTTTATACAGGGTGACCCGGAAATACGACATTATTCTGTTTCCCGGGGGGGCCGGTAATGTTCAGAGGAAGACGTTGAGTGAACAGCAAGGAGCAGCTAAATGAATTTTCTGGTCAGACTGATTAACCCCATTCCCCGTTTGTACTTCTGGCTGAGCGGCCTGCTGCTGCTCAGTGTCTTACTGTCCGCCAGTGCCGCTGCAGAGACTCTGTACCTGGCGAAAGGGGGTGCCAGAACCCTGAAAATGAATACGGTCATTGATACGGTTTTCACCACTGATCCGGAAATTGTCGATTATAACCTGATCAGTGATCGTGAAGTGGTGATCTACGGTATTCAGAATGGTATTGGCGAGATCCTGTTGGTACAGAATGATGTGACGCGCAAAATTCAGGTGGTGGTCGATCCGCTGGTCGGTAAGCTGGCGGCACAGATTCAGGACCAGTTTCCCGGTTCAACCATTGAACTCAAAAAAGTCGGGGACAGCTATATCCTGGCGGGTATCGCGGTAGATGAAGAAAGCAGAGACAGTATTTATCAGATTGTCGGCGAAGCCCTGGGAATGGAAGCCGATACGGAAGTGGTGCGGATATCTACCGAAAATATGGGCGATATCAAAATTCCGTCTCTGACCCAAATCAGCTACAAAAAATTGCAGAACCGTATGCGACTTCCGCAGGCCAATCAGGTAAATGTCAAAATATCCATCGTTGAACTGAATAAAAGTTACAGCGATACCCTGGGCATTGAATGGGGGCAGTCACTGGATGTCGGGAACTTTGTGCTGAATAAACTCCGCTTTAACGCCAGTGAGTTAACCTCAATGATCCATGCCCTCGGCAATGAATCGGTGGCAAGGGTACTTGCTGAACCAAATTTATCGGTACTGTCAGGTGAGACGGCTGATTTTCTGGTCGGCGGAGAAATCCCCATTATGACCAGCTCCTCCAATGGGACCAGTGTCGAATATAAAGAGATTGGCGTCAGGATGACTATCGGGGCGAAAGTTGAAAACAGTCAGAAAGTTAAGTTAATGATTTATCAGGAGGTGAGTAACGTCGATGACCAAAGTACCTCGACGGATTCCACCTATTATTTACCTGCCCTGAAATCCCGTAAAGCCAGAACGACGGTTGAACTGGCTGACGGAGAGAGCTTTGTACTGGCGGGATTACTCAGTGAATCTGAGCAGGAAATTCTGAAAAAAGTCCCCTTTATTGGTGATATTCCGGTATTAGGTGCCTTTTTCCGTTCGACAGCAGCGCGCCGGGAAAAAACAGAGCTGGTGGTGGTGGCGACCATTAATCTGGTCCGGCCTGTCTCCTCAAGCCAGGTCACTTTGCCTGCATGGCAGCGTAGCAGCCTGCTGGAGCGCTATTTTAATATCAGTAATGTGACCGGCAGCAGTGCAGAAAAAGGTGTAATCAGTTTTATAGAACAGGGCGGCTTTATTTACTAGAGAGGCAGTTATGCGGCAATGGATTCTGCTGTTAATCGGATTATGGAGCGGCTTTGGTCTTGCCGCTCAGGGGTACCAGTTTAGCCTGAAAGGGCGCAGTGATATTGACCAGGAAATACTGGTGGCTGAGGTTATCTCGTTCCATCAGTATCTCGGGGGCGGGCTGACTGTGCAGTGGTATCTCAGTGATGCGGATCAACTGGCGAAACGGATTAAACAGCGGCTGATCAGTGCGGGAATTTCACCTGAATATGTACAGTTGCAGAAGCAACCGACACAAAATAGTGCAGAGACTGCTGCGCTGGTCAGTATCATGCTGAATACAGAAAAAAATGGTTCGCTGTGTCAGTCACAGCAAAGCACCTATCGTTTTGATACTTATCCGGATATTGGCTGTGCAGTAGACAATAATCTTAAAGCCTCACAGCGGCGTGAAACCACCATAAACTGACTGGCAGGGAGGCCGGATGTTGTTATTTTCGTCCAGTGATAAACGGCAGGATACACCGACAGAAAGCGTGCTGGTGATCGCCGCCACGCCTTCCGTGATGGAGAAAGTCTGTGAACAACTGGCTATCAGGGACAGTGGCGAAGTTCGCCGCTTTACCGGGACGGTGCCACAGCTTGAACATTACACGGAATCAGCCAATGTTGATGTGGTGATTTTTGAAGTCACCCCTCAGGACTCACCGGAATCTGTTGCCCGGCTGATGGAGTTACATATTGCGCGCACTGCAATACAGATTGCGGTCGGCGCCCAGGACTCTCTGATACTGGCAGACAGTTATCTGCAGCAGGGGATTTTTTACTGTCACTATCCGTCACAGCTGAATCGTATTGGTTCGCTGATATCAGCAAAAAATCAGCCTGGCAGAGATATGACCAGCGCCGTCAAAATCGCTATTCTTGGCTGTAAAGGTGGTATAGGGACCTCCTTGCTCAGTTACCATATTGCAGAAGATATCGCCAGGTTACGTCAGTCACCGACTCTGCTGGTACAGGGCAGCGGCGGCAGCCGCAATCTGGACCTGATTTCCCGGGTATCGATCAGTAATGAAGTGACGTTGTTGCAGAATAATTTCTTTGCCATGTATGAAGAAAAAAGTCATGCCTGGCGTTTCAATAATTCGGTCTACGATCGTCACCAGTGTGTGGTTTTTGATTTCAGCGCTTATAACGCTGCTGATGAAGACATTGAAAATGTTCTGACCCATTCTGATTGTGTCTTGCTGGTCTGTGACCGGAATCTCTCCTCAGTACGGGTGGCTAAAAAAATCCTTGAAGCGAATGCCCACCTGCAAAGCAGTCATAACGGCATTAAACGCCTTTACCTCTGTTTTAATCAGCATCACCCCAAAGTCAGTGGCGAGGTGAATGCCCGTGAGGCCGGTGACCTCGTCGGCCAGCCTGCTGATGTCACGGTGCCTTATATGCTGAAGTCCGGTGATCCGTCACTGAATATCGACTTTAGTGGTAAGCAGCGGCGGGTTTTACAAAATATAAGTTACCTGTTGTTAGGCAAGAAAAAAGAGTTACCAGGATCATTATTTTCAGCAGTAAAGCAGCGGCTTACAGGGAGGTCTGACTAATGGTGAACCCGAAATATGCGGAGTTGTCCCGCCAGTTACGCAGCCTGGCACTGCCCCGGCTGGAGCTCGATCTGATCGATAAATTACGGGATGATCGCACCGCGCTGATCCGCGAAATATCGCAGGTGATCCACCGCACCAGTGTTGAGCACAACCAGTATTTACCTTCGGAGGAAACCAGAGAGCTGGCATCTTCAATGGCTGATGAAATACTGGGCGTCGGACCATTACGGGAGTTAATGGAAGATGAATCGGTCAGCGATATTCTGGTCAATGGCCCGGACAATATTTTTGTCGAACGCAGCGGGAAGCTGGTATTCACCGGTAAACGCTTTATTGATAACCAGCAGCTGACGGAAATTGCCAAACGGCTGGTCGGTCGTGTCGGACGGCGGGTTGATGAATCCCAGCCGCTGGTCGATGCCAGGATGGCGGATGGCAGCAGGCTGAATGTGGTGATAAACCCTGTGGCTCTCGACGGGACTTCGATCTCCATCCGTAAATTCAGTAATGTGTCACGTACCCTGCGGGATCTGGTGAGCTGGGGAGCAATGAGTGAACAGATGGCGAATTTTCTGTCGATCGCGGTTCGCTGTCAGACCAATATCGTTATCTCCGGCGGAACCGGTTCGGGGAAAACCACCTTACTGAACGCATTATCACAGCATATCAATAGTGATGAGCGAATTATTACTCTCGAAGATGCGGCAGAACTGAAACTGCAACAACAGCATGTGGTGAGGCTGGAAACTCGTATGGCCGGGGCTGAAAATAGCGGCCAGATCACAATGCGTGATCTGATGATTAACACCCTGCGTATGCGGCCAGACCGGATTATTGTCGGAGAGTGCCGTGGCGGTGAAACTTTTGAGATGTTGCAGGCGATGAATACCGGCCATGATGGTTCTATGACCACCCTGCATGCTAACTCGCCACGTGATGCGCTCGCCAGGCTGGAAAACATGGTAATGATGGCCAACCTTAACCTGCCGGTGGATGCTATCCGACGCAATATTACTTCGGCAATTAATCTTATTGTCCAGACTAACCGCCTGTACGACGGGTCGAGAAAAATTACCCATATTACTGAGGTGATGGGCCTCGAAGGCGACACGATTGTTATGCAGGATATTTTCAGCTTTGCCGTGGATGACAGTGTCCAGGGCAAAGTTGTGGGGCGTTTTACTACCCCCGGATTTTCTGTTCGTTCCAGTGTTTATCGGCGGGCCAAAGCATATGGCTGCGATGATTTACTAAAAACTGTATTTGGGTAGGCAATGAATCTGTTATTCATGTTACTGCTGATAATGGCGGGGTTATGTCTGCTGATTGTTTTGCAACGTAATCAGTTTACCCGCAAATCCTTATCTTATTCCGGACAGCGGAAGCAGATGCTGATCTCAATTATCAGCCAGAAAACCGCCCGGGTGTCTGAGGAAACCCCGATTATCTCGCGGCTGAAAACCGGTATTACGGATAAGTTATCCGCGATCTTCCGGCTTTTTTATGCCGGCAGTACCGGTGCGCTGATTAAAAATCTGACTATCCCGTTATTAATAGCGATGGCGATACTGGCGCTTAATGCTCTGTATATCGGCCTGCCCCTGAGCTGGGTTGCTGCCGCCAGTCTGGTTGCCTGTTACCTGGTGTTTTATAAAATTATTAAAAAACGCCATTACCAGCAGTTTTCACTCGATTTCAGTGAAGCACTGACCACGATTGGCGGAGCAATTACCTCCGGACGGACATTTTTGCAGGCAATGTCTGATTACAGCCAGAGCCGGAACAACGGCCTGTCACGTGAGTTTTCGGTTATTTCGCGGCGACTTAACTTTGGCGAGCAGGCGGAGGTTGTATTTATGGAGTCGTGGCGCAATTACCCCTATCGCGAATATTACTTTTTTATTGTTGCTATCCTGCTGAATATCAACAGCGGTGGCCGGTTGCGTGAGGTGCTGGGCAAACTTCAGCGGTCTATCTCTAACGGCATTGCTATGGAGAAAAAAATGCTGTCGATGACCTCAGAAATGCGCATGTCATCAAAGATCACCGGGGCCATTCCCTTCGTATTTCTGATTTTACTCAAGTTTATCAGCCCGGAGAACTTCCAGTTTGTACTTGAAGACCAGCAGGGCCGCGTATTGCTGTATTACCTGATAGGCAGTGAAGTCACCGGACTGCTGGTCATTAAATTTCTGATGAGGAAATTATAACCATGAACCCGATGCTGGTAATGATGATAGTAATTGTGCTGGTAATTACCGGGAACCTGTTACTGAGAAAAATACGGAACCGGAAATTACAGCAGGCGTTAACTGTAGCTGATGCCAGTGTACATAAACTTAAAATTCAGCAACTGAAAGAACACCATCATACGGAAATAGTGCTGGAACAGAATAATCCGCTGCTGAATATTTACCGCAAGCTTGATGCCAATATGGCTTACAAAGGATTGCTGGCCATGGGGATGTTTATGCTGGTGGTGGCCGGGGCCTTTTTTTCCGGACAGCCTCTCAGCCGGCAATCCTTGCTGATGGCGGCGATGATAAGTCTGGTATCGACGATTATTTTGCCGGGCATGCTGAGGTCGGTGTTTGTCAAACGCAGGGTCAAAACACTCAGTGCTGAACTACCCTGGATGATCGAATTACTGGCTATCGGTGTGCAGTGCGGTATGACCATTGAGCAGGCATTCAAATTTTTATCTGACAAGATGTCCGGAATTAATCCTGACTTTGTTCCTTTTATCAGTCGTCTGGTCCGACGTACCGAGGTCAGCGGACTGAGTGTTGCTCTGGAGCATTTTTATCGTGAATTACCGTCAGCAGAAACCCGGATGTTTTGCGCCATGCTGCAACAAAGTATTCAGTACGGCTCATCAATGTATGAACAGCTGGTTGAGCTGGCCAGGGAAATCAGAGAGGTTCAGTTACTGGCGACCGAAGAAAAAATCGGTCAGCTCGGAGCGAAGATGAGTGTGCCACTGATTCTGTTTTTTATGTTTCCGGTCATTATTATCGTTGCAGCACCGGGGATCATGAGGTTGATGGGGAATATGGGGAATTAATAACGTGAAACTAAATAGCTGCGCCAAATAGTAGATCACTTTAAGGGAACTCAGCCCGGATTGTGCGATCTGATCAATCGCCAAACA